>NZ_JARPLU010000077.1:11509-22728 GCF_032349615.1 Limnospira sp. PMC 1279.21
GGGCGGGTGCAGAATTGGCTGGTTTTCCCGTCCCCTGAAAGAAGGGCGGGTGCAGAATTGGCTGGTTTTCCCGTCCCCTGAAAGAAGGGCGGGTGCAGGTAGTTGGCTGGTTTTCCCGTGGCGGATCTAGCACCCGCCCCTACTAGCACCCGCCCCTACAAAGCCTTCAGGGCGCTTATCGGTTAGGTTAGGAGAGATTTAAATTATGGCCTATGAATATTTGACTTCTGCGCGGTTTTACTTTGAATTTGGCAATAATACTCGTTTGCTAATTTCCAAAGTGAGTGGGATTTCTATTAGTATTGACCCAGCCGCAGAGGGGCAGTCGATCGGTTCGGGAAAAAACGTGAAAAGTGAAACTCAAATTACGCCCGCATCCGTAACCTTTGAAAATATGACTCTGGAGTTTGTGACTACCGCTGAAAATGATGCCCTGGTAAAATGGTATCTCGACTGTCATCCCCCGGCGATGATTGGTGGTAAAACTGACGCGATCGCCAAGGTGAGTGATGCTTCCTTGGTACTTTACAAACAGGATGGCTCCGAGGGGGCTCGTTGGAATTTGAGGGACTGTCTCCCCGCCAAGTATACGACCACCCAAGCTAGTTCAGATGCAACAGATCTGTTTAAGGAAACCATTGAAATCAGCCATTCGGGGTTGCAGAAAGTCCCAACTTTAGGAACAACTATTTAGTTGTGGTATCAGCTATGATTGGTGATTTAATCAACCAAAAACGTGATCTCTATGAAGTTCTGACCGCCTGCCGTTTTTATGTGGCTTTGCATTTAGACGGCGGCCGGGATGATGTGGATGGCTACTTTATGGAGTGCCGAGGGTTCAAATATTCCCAGACCGTCATTACCCACCATGAGGTATTCCCGAAAAGGTGGGGAAAGGCGACTCGAGGTCAGGTGATTTGCACTAAACTTCCGGGTAACGAAAATGTTGATAATTTTTCTCTGCGTCGGGGACTAACGGCTTCAACTACACTGTGGGATTGGATCGCCAACGTCCATGATGGCGGTTGGTCATCTAAGTTTAAAAATGGTTTTTTGACCATTTACCGTCAGGATAGTTCCGAAGGGGCGCGGTTTGCTTTTAGCCGAGGCTGGCCGGTTAGTTATAGCATCACCGATAATATGGCATCGGGAAGCGATTTGGCGCTTGAGGAGTTGGAAATTGCTTGTGAAGGGTTTGAACGAGTCTTGTAGGTGGCGATTAAACCATGCAAACGGAGTTTGAGTTTACCTTACCCAAAGGCTATTTAGATCCCGATGGCAACTTGCACCAGCGGGGGGTGATGCGGCTGTCGCGGGCGATCGATGAGATTGTCCCCCTCCGCGATCCTCGCGTACAGATGAATCCCGCCTATGCAACTGTGATTATCCTGGCCAGGGTGATTACTGAACTGGGTAGTTTGGAGGAAGTGTCGCCGGCGGTCATTGAAAATATGTTTGCCGTAGACTTAGCCTATCTCCAGGACTTCTACCGCGAAATTAACGGCTTGGTCAAGTCCGAGTCGGATTGAAAATCAAAAGTCGAACCTAAGAAACCGGGTTTCTATCTGATGTCGGATGGGAATTCCAGACCCTCTTAGAAACAGGGTTTCTCAAACTCCCTACTCCCTACTCCCCCATCTAATGTCACCCGAAAACTTACCTTTGAGACAATTTCCCTTTACCCTCCCCGTCGGATTGTTTGACGAGGAGGGAACTTGGCATCGAGAGGGAATCATGCGATCGCTGACAGGGTGGGATGAACTGTTCCGGGAAAGGGATCTGCGGGTTTTGGACAATCCCGCCTACGGGATTTTAGTCATGCTGTCCCGGGCAATTGTCCGCTTGGGGGAGATTTCTCCAGTCACGCCAGATGTATTGGAGGGATTGTTTTTACCAGATCTCGACTATTTACAGGCGGTATATAATCAGATCAATCCACCAGAAGCAAGGATTTCTCGGACGGGGGAGTGGCGGGCTACCCCCTAGAGGATTTGTATCGGGAGGTAGCCTTTATTGCTTTTTATTTCCACTGGTCTCGGGCTGATATTCTGAATCTCGAACATGGAGAACGACAACACTGGATCGGGGAAATTGCCGATTTGGTTCGGGGAGAATTGGGAGAATAATTCCGTTTCCCCGTGCAAATACGCGGTTCGCTCATTACTATGGTTAGGAGGCTATCCTGATGAAAATACAACGCCGTAAAAAACGCCAAAACGAAAGTCCAGCAGCCCCTGTGCAGGCACAATTTCAGTCCCGGCCGTTTCAGGATGCCAACTTTGCCCCCCCGGACAAACAAGCCGCCCCGCCGGAACGCGAATTTCAGGGGGAAGCGTCCGGGTTCAATTTGGGCAGCATTCCCCTTTTTAGCAATGGTAATAGTACGCCAACCCAGCCCATCCAGCGCAGGGAAGAAGACGTGCAGATGCAGGCAGAATCGAAATCGCCCCTGCACGGGAGATTTCAGACTTTAGCCCAAAGAGATAGCCCGAAAAATTCGACACCACAGCAGCCGATTCAAGCTAAACTGACTGTGGGTGCGGTGGGGGATAAATACGAACAGGAAGCGGACAGGGTGGCGGATGTAGTTGTCGATCGCATCCAATCTCCCCCCAGCAGCCCGGAAGTTCAGAAACAGGAAGAAGAAACACTGCAACAAAAACCCCAGTTATCGACTCCGCCGACGATTTCTCAGTTGCAGAAAAAAGAAGAGTTATCAAATACCCTACAGCGAGAGTCGGAGGAAGAGGAATTTGATGATGATAATGATGATGTACAGATGAAGCCTCAGACCGCCGAAGCCGGGGGAGAAGTGTCTGCCGATTTCGAGTCGTCCCTTCGGCGAGAAAAGGGCGGCGGACAACCGTTGAATGAGAACTTGCAGTCCCAAATGGGGCGGGCAATGGGGGCAGATTTTGGCGGGGTGCGGATTCATCAGAATTCCCCAGCCAATCAACTGAATCAGTCCATCCAAGCCAAGGCTTTTACGACGGGCAAAGACATCTTTTTTAAACAGGGAGAGTATCAGCCGGAGAGTCGGGGCGGACAAAAGCTCATCGCCCACGAGTTGACCCATGTGGTGCAGCAAGGTGGTGTCAATAATAGTGGTTCTGTTCAGCGTTTTAACAGTAGTAAAGAAGAACGAAAGCATCTCCAGATTCTTTTGTCTGAACAAAAGGCGAAAGGCAGAGATAAAATGACCCAAGAGTTTAAGGATTTCTCGGCTAATCTCAAGTTGCCTGCTACCTCAAAAAATATGGACAGATGGGGAGGAGAAAGACCGAGAAGTAATGCGATTAATGATAATAATACCGGGAACAAACCTGTAGATAAACTGGATAATTGGGTGAATAGCGATACTGCAGATGTGACGGGTAATACAGCCAGTGTGATTGAGGGGTTAACAAGCATTACTGGGGAAATAGCTACTAAAGGTTTGGGAAATTCGGGGGATACGGAAACTGGGATTTTTCAGAAATATTTTGAAAAAGCTGGTGCCAATATGTCGGATGCTGATCAAAATGTACTGAGCGGACGCAGTGATATGGCGGGGGCTGTAGCGGGTGGTGTTGGCAATATATTGGGGGGCTTCCAAGCTTTGAATGATTTAAGACAGGCTGAGGACAATTATGATCGCAGTAAAGCAGTATTACAAGGAGGATCAAGTCTCGCGGGTTTAGCATCAAATGTGGCTAAATTTGGGGGTGGTTATCTGACTCAGAAAGATGGTGGTGCTGCTAACTTAGATCCAAGTTGGATTTCCAAGGATCTTAATACCAGTGATAGTTGGAAGTTTGTTGGCGATGGGATTGGTGCGGTTTCTGGTGGTTTGGGTTTTGGGGCTCAGGCGGTAGGGGGAGTTAAAGACTTTAAGAGTTGGCTAAACGAGAGGAAGAAAGGTATCTACGGCGATACTAAATCGGGGGGTAAAGGTAGCGGTGCCTATTTACGTTCGCTGGGAAGGGGGGTTAAAAGTGCTGCTAATTTGGGTCAAGCCGGGGTGACAACGACCTTGGGGGTTGGTAAATTGATTGCCCAATTTGGGGCTGAGGGAGGCAAAATTGGTGCTGATGCCCTCAAGTTGGGTTCCCAAGGAGCGATCGCACCCTTAGCTAATTTGGCGGCTGCATCAGGGGGTTTGGGAATTGCTACGGGGGCGATGGATCTTGCCAGTGGCGGTTTCAAGGCGTTTAAAGCTACGGAGCGTAAGGGTTTAATTAAAGGCTTACAACAGGGAAATAAACAGTTTAGTAGTGTGAGTGAGTCGGAGCGTAATGCTGCTCTGGAACATCTCAAGGAAATTCAGACCAAAAAGCAAAAACGCGGCGGCTTAGGGATGGCTGAAGGTGCGCTGGCGGTGACGGCAGGGGCTTTGGCTTTAACTGGAGCCGGGGCGGTAGTTGGTGCGGGTCTGGCGGCGATCGGTGGTATCGCGAAGTTGGGACGCTTTGCATTCAACAAAATTAAACAGAATCGCCGAGATAAGGCGGATCGAAAAGATAAGCAATGGCAAGCTGATATGGAGACGGCGGGGCTGAGTGAAGAACAAATCAATAATGTATTTTTAGCCCGACAAGAACGGGAAGATCAACAATATGAGCAAGCTAAAAGTAAAGGAGGTTTCTCCAAATTTAAGGCTTGGTTTAAGAAGAAAATGAAAGCGGATAAAACCAAGAGTACGGATGCTAAAGACCAGCGTTACGAAACCACGGCTAAAACCTTAATCAAAATGAATGATGCTGAACCAGGTATCATGCTGAAGTTAGTGAATTTACCTGAAAAACAAATGGAGGGAATGAGCGGGGAAGAGAAACTGGAGTTAGTCAAAAAAGCTCTGAAAAAACGCTAGTTAAATTTGAGGAAGTTACATGAATTTACAGAGTATTCAGTCGATTATAGATGGTGAGAATTTCACGACTTCTTGGGAACCAGCGACACCAGAACATCCAATGGATAGGCTCTTGGTTTTGCTGAGTGAAGAGAAACAACTTCTGGCGGAGTTGCTATTTATTCCGGTAGAGGAAGAGGTGGAGAATGTGCATTTGCTGCAATTTTATGTAGGTCTACCAGGAGGGGTGGTAGCGGAGGCGATGTCTGAACTCAGAGCATTTATTTTGAGGCTAAATACTACTATGCCTATTGGTAGTTTTGGGATTCAAGAACAGCAGGAATTGCTCTATTTTCGCTATGTTTTAGTGATACCTCAAGAAGAAAAACCCAGTGCGGAAATCGCGATTATACAATCTATGTGGCTGGTGTTTTATTTGGTGGAGTCCTTTGCTGACACAATTCAGGCAGTGGCGAAGGGAGAAAGATTACCGTCGGAAGTTTAAGGGAAATTTTAGTTTTGAGGAGCGATCGCACCCCGGTTAATCCACCTATTTGGTGGTAGAATTGTCGTGGGAGTGTGATCGATGCCAAATTAGGGGGGGATCCTGATGAAAATACAACGCCGGAAAAAACGCCAAAACGAAAGCCCAGCAGCCCCTGTGCAGGCACAATTTCAGTCCCGGCCGTTTCAGGATGCCAACTTTGCCCCCCCGGACAAACAAGCCGCCCCGCCGGAACGCGAATTTCAGGGGGAAGCGTCCGGGTTCAATTTGGGCAGCATTCCCCTTTTTAGCAATGGTAATAGTACGCCAACCCAGCCCATCCAGCGCAGGGAAGAAGACGTGCAGATGCAGGCAGAATCGAAATCGCCCCTGCACGGGAGATTTCAGACTTTAGCCCAAAGAGATAGCCCGAAAAATTCGACACCACAGCAGCCGATTCAAGCTAAACTGACTGTGGGTGCGGTGGGGGATAAATACGAACAGGAAGCGGACAGGGTGGCGGATGTAGTTGTCGATCGCATCCAATCTCCCCCCAGCAGCCCGGAAGTTCAGAAACAGGAAGAAGAAACACTGCAACAAAAACCCCAGTTATCGACTCCGCCGACGATTTCTCAGTTGCAGAAAAAAGAAGAGTTATCAAATACCCTACAGCGAGAGTCGGAGGAAGAGGAATTTGATGATGATAATGATGATGTACAGATGAAGCCTCAGACCGCCGAAGCCGGGGGAGAAGTGTCTGCCGATTTCGAGTCGTCCCTTCGGCGAGAAAAGGGCGGCGGACAACCGTTGAATGAGAACTTGCAGTCCCAAATGGGGCGGGCAATGGGGGCAGATTTTGGCGGGGTGCGGATTCATCAGAATTCCCCAGCCAATCAACTGAATCAGTCCATCCAAGCCAAGGCTTTTACGACGGGCAAAGACATCTTTTTTAAACAGGGAGAGTATCAGCCGGAGAGTCGGGGCGGACAAAAGCTCATCGCCCACGAGTTGACCCATGTGGTGCAGCAGGGTGGGAGTCAAATTCATTCGAAAAAAGACGACAATTCAACCGTCGCTACTGGGGGCTTACTCACGCTACAAAGGAAAACATATACAGTAAAAGATAAAGCTCATGCCAGAGATGAAAATGATAAGAGTAAAGAAAAATATAATCCTGGGGATTTGGTCGAAATTAGTGATGATGAAACTCAGCACAAGATCGATCCGGCTGGCAACAATAGATGGTATCGAATTAAAGATAGTCAACCTCCTCGTTATATTCGGGCAACTCGATTGCAGTTGTATGGAACTTATATCTCCGACAAGAAACGTGTCAATAGCAATGATAAGGCTTTAGAATCACAAAAAGATAATATCGAAAAAATAAACGAATTGACAAAAATTGAAAAGCGAGACTATAAAAACAAAAAAGGTGAAACAGAATCGAAGAAAATGAATCTTGCCGAGCAAATCGACTTGGGCAAAGGTTTTCTGACAGATGATATCGTTAAAGTGATCCAAGAGTTGAGTCAAATTCCCAAAGGAAAAACCTACTTATCTCAAAATGGTTTTCTTACCCAGGAAGAGTTAGAAAAGGTGGCGGAAGAAAAACGAGTGATCGGAGATTGGGAAAGATATGAAGAACATGACTTTAGCCGACTGACTGCGGGAATTGCCCCTGATGTTCGTGGAGAGGCAGTATTGAGTCCAATTCACCGTATGCAAATTGCGACATATCAGCGAGATTTAGGAATTAAGGATGAAAAATTTCGTCAAACCCCCGGATATTTGCGTTATGAAGCGAAGAATATGAAGAAAGCTAAAGAAGAGTACGAAGAAGCTGCCAAAACCGATCCCAATAGTGAAGATAGCAAGAAGAAAAAGGAAAACTATGAAGCCGTGAAGAAAGGGATCTATGATAAAGATACTGAAATGTGGGAAAAGGCTCTAAATAATGATTTAACAACTATACCAAAGTCAAATCAAGAGATCGCCAAAAAATATCAGGAACAAACGGATTCAGCCATTGCCATTCTGAAACGAGTTTTTATTGTTCTTCAGCATGGATTGATGTATCGTGATGACCAAGACACACCCAAGTTTGAGGAATGGCAAGAGAACGTTGCAGTGGCACTCTCCCACGGCGGTCGCGTCATGATCAATTTGCCCCCTCTTCAAGGCCAAGACAAAGAGCATGACTTTATTTATTGGCTGCTGGGTGGTTCATCAGCCGATGTCAAAACATATAAACCGACATCACGTAAGGATGCGAACAAATCCAGTGACTATTACAAAGCAAAGGTCGATACTCGAATTGCTTCTAGTCACGACGTAGAGGTTACTCAAAATTCATTGAAGGAGGTCAAGAGTAACACTTTTGATATCAAGGGTGCAGTCCCTGGAGCCACGAGTACCATCAAACATTATGGAATGGATATACCGTTGGGTGGACTGGGCAATGAAGATATGGCGGGTGATGTCATACTACCAGATGGCCGACACGGTCATATGTACATCTACTACAGACCTCCAAGCAAGGAAAAACCTGGCAGCGTACTAGTTGGTGCTGAAACCTCCAGAATGGCTCATACAGATGTGTTTGGTATGTATCACGATAAGAGGGGCGCTCCGGCTGAGGTGTCTCCTACCGGGACCAGTAAAGCCGGAAGGATCGGTGCGGAATTTGGCGGTCGGGTCGTTGACTATACGACCCTAAGTGAGGATGGGAAGAGTCTAACAGTTAAAGATACCGATTGGTTAAAACAGCTTAAGACAGCGGAAGAAAATGTGCAGAAAGGTGTCATTACATCTAAAGAGTTGTTGGGAGAAAAATTAAAGGAAGAACGCAGAAAGTTATTATTTGAAAATCCGATGCCAGAACCACAAAATTCACAAAAAGAAGACGGCTAATAAAAATCGAGTATTTCAATGTAAATTGAATGAAATCAAGTCTATATTTGTACTTGATGCAATTGTCAAATGAGGAGCGATGCTGAAACGTTTCATCTCAATTCGATATGTCCTGCCCCTGTCGATCGCTCTCCCGTTGTTACTCGCCACAGGACTAACCACCCTGCTGGCATTTCTCAGCGGCCGCCACGCGATCGATGTCCTGAGTTGAGAATTGAGCAATAAAGCTATGCTGTCAATCGAAAAACACATCGCCGCCGCCCTAGAAGTTCCCCAACTGATAAACCGCTACAATGCGATCGCGGCGGGTCAAGGATTTCTCGATCCCAATAATTTCGAGGTCTTGCAATCCTACTTCTGGGATCAAACCAAAACTCGTCAGTCCGGCCTCGACATTTATTTTGGGTCAGAAAATGGCAATTTTCTGGAAGTGAAACGCTTCCCGGATGGTCGGACTTCCCTATTGTTGCGCGATCGCACCACCGCCCCCCGTTTGGAAGAGTACAGCCTCGACAGCCGGGGACGCAAGGGGGAGAAAAGAGTGACAGAACAACAGTACGATCCCCGCATCCGCCCTTGGTATACTAAAGCCCGGGAAGTCGGCGATCTGACCTGGAGTCCCATTTATATTTTTGCTACTTACAGACAGTTAGGGATTACCTCAACCGTACCCCTTTATAACGCTCAAGGTGATTTCATCGGCGCTTTTGGTATCGATTACCGGCTGAGTGAAATTAGTGATTTTCTTGCCGGTTTGGAAATCAGCCCCCGAGGGGTGGTATTTATTATCGAGCCTTCCGGCGACTTGGTTGCTAGTTCAACAGCCCAAGAGCCATTTCTGGAAATCGACGAAAAACAGGAACGATTACCCGCCATTCAAAGTCAGGAACCCGTGATTCAATTCACCATGAAATACCTGTTGAAGAACAGCGACAACCTAGCTGATATTCAGGAAAAAACGGGCTTCAGCTACAGATTGCAGGGTCAACGGCAACTGGTACAGGTGGCTCCCTTGCAGGAAAATTTGGGTTTAAACTGGCTAATTGTGGTGGTGATTCCCGATCGCGATTTTACCGAACTGGTTTATGGGAACATTCGTTTTATTCTGGCGATCGGAATCATCGTAACAGGTGTTGCGACGGTCTTGGGAGTGGTGGCATCGCAGTGGATTGTGGGGCCGGTGGGGGAATTACACCGGGCGGCGAAGGCTTTAAAAACCGATGATTTTGATGCGCTCAGTTTACAAGAAATAGCATCCCGACCCGATGAAATTGGCGAATTTAGCCAGACATTTTTGGAAATGGTTGAAAGCATCGATACCCGCCAACAAAGCTTGGGGGAAAAACTCGAAGAACTCAGCCGAAAAAATGAGGAGTCGCGGCGAACCGCTTCTCAGGGTCGGGGATTCAATCTTGAGTACTTATAAAACTTAATCGCACGCTCCCAACAGGTGCGACAGAAGCGCTCCCATGATTAGTTCTCCGAGTCTGGATTAGCCCGAACCATCACGTCGATACTGTTGGAACTGATCGGCCGCACTTTCGTGGTGATGTCGAGTTCCGGCAGTTGGGAGGCGTTGGGTTTCTGGGATTTCTTCGTGTCCGCCGGTTTGCGGGATTGACCTTTGGCAGATCCGATTTGCGATCGCGTGGTTTTCGCGGATTTTCCGGTGATAAAAATGCCCCAGGAGAAGGGCAAAAAGAAAAACCGATGTATGCAAGGGATTGAAGCAAGTGGACGAAGCAAGCGGCGGTGTCTCTGTCTCACGGAGGCAGGGTGAATATTGTTTTACCGCTAGGTTAAAAGGAGCCGTTTTGATTGGAGGTGAAACCTCTGAGATGGGTAAACGAGATGTTTTTGGAAAGCTACATAATGCCTCCGGTACGAGTGCAGAATTTTCCCCAACTGGGACGGGTAAAGCGGCGAGAATAGGGAGTGAAATTGGTGGGATGAGAGTCGATCTATCAGGATTTGAGTCTCAAGCTGATATTGTTGGTATGTTTGAAACAGCGATCGCAAGAGGTGTAGAACCTGGACAACTTGTTGACGAGTCCAAGCCAGAAGTTCGCGAGGCTTTGTTTGATATCAGAAAAAGATCATCCGCGATAAGGGAGAATTAGAGCAGTGTTCCCGAAAACCCATAAATTTAAGGTAGTCGTGGGATGGCGAGGGTATAAATGATTTTAGGCTTCCTGTACCAAAACAAAAGGTTGGATAATTAGGGCATTAAATCGTTTAGTCTGATCGCCATTCCAATCGGAGATTTGCTGGGGAGAGGGTTTATAAATCTGTTGTTCACTGATCCAGCGCTGAACGTCAGTCACATGATCCTCGCTAATAGCGACACCGACATCTAATAAATCTAATTGGCGATCGACTACGACGACTGCATCCCTTTGTACATGGGGAATTAACCATTCCCACTCGGCTTGATCAATGTTAGAGGCTAATTGTGCTTTTAATTCTTCCATGATTTGATTAATTGTTGTACTGCCAAAACTGCTCTATAAAACTTAAACAAAACCGGACATAGCCGGCTCTTGATGTTTATTTCTTGCTTCGTCCGGGACTGTCGGCAGCACCCCGTCCACAAGTGTAATCGTCTGAACCAGGCGATTTTTCTAAATTTCTACTGGCGTTCAAATCTCTATCAATCTTCAGGCCACAGTTTGGACATTCAAAAGTCCGACGGACTAGGGGCATTTTTTGACGATAACCGCAATTAGAACAAAGTTGACTGGATGGATAAAATCTATCGGCAATAATCAACTTTGAACCATAACGTTCTGCCTTGTAACCGAGTTGACGACGGAACTCATAAAATGAAGCATCAGCGATAGAACCCGCCAAACCATGATTTTTCAGCATACCTGACACATTCAAATCTTCAATGACGACTTGGCTGTGGTTCTTAGCCAAGAAAGTAGTTATTTTATGAATGGTGTCCCGCCGAATGTTTGCTACTCTTTGATGTAGCTTTTGAACTTTTAAGAGACT
>NZ_JARPLU010000078.1:0-6492 GCF_032349615.1 Limnospira sp. PMC 1279.21
GCGGGATACCGCCTCTGTTACCTTAACGGGTAATAGTGCTATCGTCGCATTGTCCAGGAACAACCGGAAAAATGTCGCGTAAATGTATCAGTTAGGAAAGCCAATGACACAAGCAACTGAGTCTAAAACCCCAACCCAAGGAATTCAGATGACTGATGCTGCTGTTCAGCAGGTGCTTTTCCTGCGCGAGAAGCAGGGTAGAGACCTCTGTTTACGGGTGGGTGTCCGTCAGGGGGGATGTTCTGGTATGTCCTACATGATGGATTTTATTGAACCCAATAACATCCAGGATACCGATGAGGTCTTCGACCATAATGGTTTTCAGGTTGTTTGTGATCCCAAGAGTTTGCTGTATATTTATGGTATGGTCCTTGACTACAGCAACGCTTTGATTGGGGGTGGGTTCCAATTTACTAATCCTAATGCTAGTCAAACCTGTGGCTGTGGTAAGTCCTTTGCTACTTGATTTTTGACGGACTACATCAGGTATGATTAAAGGCGATCGCAGATTGTAGTTAGACAATGGCGATCGCTTTGTAGTCTGTAATACTTGCTCTCTAACGATGAAAACTACTGAAGAACTGTTTAAGGAAGGATTTGAGCGTTATCAAGCTGGGGAAGCTATGGATACCTTAATCCCCGTGTTTCGTGAAGTGTGCGATCGCTCTCCTAAAAATAGTAACGCCTGGACTAGCCTAGCTTGGTTATACCTCCTTGCTGATAAACCTTCTGCGGCTTATAAAGCCGCCAAGTTAGCAGTTAAATTAAATCCCCACGACCCCCAAGCTAGGGTAAATTTAGCCGTATCGATGTTGGATTTACAAAAACCCGGGGTTCGTCCCCATGTAGAAATGGCTCAACAGATGATTATGGCTGATTCGGAGTGGCTAGAGGAAGTCAAAAAAAATTTGGACGATGGATTGACTCGCAAACCTGAATGGAAAAGTTTACTTAGGGTTAAACAATGGCTGCTAGAACTTTAGCAATACTAATTTGATGATATGCTAACATATAGCATCGCCAGTAATAGACCTGAAATTATCGGGTCTGTTCACGGCAATTCAAGTAAATTCCAGTTGAATAGGGCGACTGAGTAAATATTCCTACTAGGTAGCTCTTGAAACTCCTTTACAAAAAATAATATTATTTAACCAACAATTGGCAAAATAAATGATAAGATTTGGGAACTTCACGCATTAACAATCTTATTTGAAGTTAGCAGACCAATTTGATAACACAAGGAGTAGAAATAACTATGGGCAATGATAACGTAGAAATAACTATGGGCAATGATAACCAGGTTAATGATAACCAAGTTTACGTTAAGGCTGATACCCGCAATCATAAAGGCTTTTTTGTGCAGCAGGGTGCTTACAAGTTAAAAAACATTGAAGAGTCGGGCTGGGCGTTAATTTGCTTAGATTCCGTTTGCTACTATGTCGATCCTGATAATTTACAATCATCTCAGTCAGGGGAGAGTGCAGAATCTTAGAGTATTAAATACTAAGAGTATATACCTATAAATTAGATAAATTAGGCTGTCCTCACAGGTAAGGACAGCTATTTTTTTTTGGGGGGGGGTAACAATCAGTCAAATGAGTATGATTACTGATGGCGGTAGGGAAGTTGATCACCATACCAAATAGATTCTATCTGTTGAGCGATCGCCTGTGCTTCCTCTTGAAGAGTATGGATTGGGTCTTCAGTATCAATTAACACGGTGACATGACCCAGTTTACGACCCGGACGGGACTGAATTTTCCCATACCAGTGAACTTTAGCTTGAGGAATAGCAGCCAGTTGTTCCCGTTTAGCTAAATAGTCATTTTCCGCCAACTCAAACCCCAACAAATTCACCATCACCGCGCCGCCACATTTAAGGTCAGGATTTCCCAAAGGTAAACCAGAGACCGCCCGCAAATGTTGTTCAAATTGGGAGGTATGACAAGCATCAAGGCTAAAGTGACCGGAATTATGGGTGCGGGGGGCGATTTCATTCACCAAAACCTCCCCAGAAGCGGTCAGGAAAAACTCAATACCAAATAGCCCCACCACGTCTAAACCATGGAGAAGGGTATGGGCTAATCGATTAATTTGATCCTGTAAATGGGTGCTAATCTTAGCGGGGGCGATCACCCGATGACAAACCTGATCATGTTGGATAGTTTCCACGATGGGATAAATAGCGACATCTCCGGTGACTGACCGGGCGGCGATCGCTGCCAATTCCCGTTCAAAGGGGATAAACTCCTGTAGTAGCATGGGGGGATAATCAAACTTCGCCCAGGTAGCCTTCAAGGTAGCAGCATCAGGAATGATAAAGGTTCCCTGGCCATCATAACCATGCCGTCTAGCTTTGAGAACTACCGGATAACCCAAACCTTGTGTAATCTGAGGGTTAAGATCACCTTCAACCCGTGTTAGAGCCTCAAACCGAGGCACAGGCAAGCCTAAACCTTGTAATTGAGATAATTGCTCAAATTTATCTAACAGGGGTGCTAAAGCCTCCAGACGGGGGCGGAAACAGACCCCGGCTTCTGCCAATACCCGGAGGGCATCAAGATCAATAAACTCATTCTCAAAAGTAATGACATCGCAGCGTTTAGCTAACTCCTGAGTAGCGATCGCATCAGCAATATTTCCTAAAACCGTATCGGTGGCGATCGCCACAGCCGGATCACTATTATGGGGAGTTTGGACCACCAGAGACACCCCCAAATTCTTAGCCGCACTAGCCATCATCCAAGCTAATTGTCCGCCGCCAATGACACCAACGCGGGTAAGTGTTTGATTGGAAGGGGGGGGTATAAGGGTGACGTTCATCGTAAAAAACCTCCGCGACACTTGACGGTTTTATGTGATTAAAGCTGATCAATCTGTTTGGCTTGTTCAGGAAGACTTGCTTGTTGCTGACCCTGCGATCGCCATCTAGCATTAAGTAGACCTATGGGAGTCCCCACCACATCAACCCACTCACCGCGACCTATAATCGCCTTAGCACTATTGATGGGCAATTCCTTGACTATCCACCGCCCCAGGCTATATATATAGTCTTTAGGCTGCATTTGAGGCATTAAATCCACGCCGTGGATTTGGTGAAGATAGCGGTTGGATTCTCCATAGCGTCGCCACTGACTTTGTAATCCTTTGAGGGTGCTGCGGTGGCGATGTTTGACCTGTGCTTTTTCCATAAAGGCTAACTTGTAGCTGGTTTGCTGTTGAATGCGCCAACACAAATCAGCATCTCCCCCGGTGGTGAGATAGGGACGAAATAACCCCGTTTTTTGGAATGCGTCTCGTCGCACGGCTAAATTAGCGGTTTGACCGTAGGGATAAAAAGGGTGTGCGAGGGTGTGTTTTTGAGAAAGGGTATCTTGGCGGCTGGCGTGTTTTTCTAGGAGAGTGTTTCCGGGTAAAGCGATAATTTCCCCTGCTACTATGCCGATTTGATCATCTCCAAATGGTTGTACCAGGTTTTTTAACCATTCCGGTTCTGGGCGACAGTCAGCGTCGGTAAAGGCGATAATTTCGCCTCTGGCGGCGCGGATACCACGATTTCGGGCTGCGTAGGAACTTTGGATTTGATTTTCCGTCAGGGGTCGCAGGGGCAGGGTTGGATCTTGGGTAGCTGTTTGCAGAATTTCCCCAGTGCGATCGCTGCTGTTATTGTCTACTAGCAGATACTCAACCTGATTGGTTGGGTAAATTTGCGATCGCAAACAATCAATCAAATCTGGAAAATCCGCTTCGCCGTTATAGATAGGGATGACAACAGAAATATATGGCATAATAGGCAGTTCAAATTGAACTTTTTAACCACAAAAGAAAATCCCTAACCAGCTATCAGAAAAACAACCCAAATTAGTAAGCCTTGTACACAGTAGAAACAGCCTACAACTTGAGTTTCTGACCAGCCAGAAAGTTCGAGGTGATGGTGAATTGGAGCCATTCTCAACAGACGTTTACCAACTCCGTTGGCATCTTTAGTCGCCTTGTAGTAGGTCACTTGGGCAATGACAGACAGGGTTTCGATTAAGAAAATCAAACTAATAATTAATAACACCCAGAGGGTATTAGTAATCAAAGCCACCCCAGCTAAGGCTCCCCCTAAAGCTAAGGCTCCTGTGTCTCCCATAAATACTTTAGCAGGGTTGCGGTTGTGGGAAACAAATCCTACACAAGCGCCGGACATACAGGCACAAAATAGGGCAATTTCTGGGTAAGTGGGGGCGAGATAGGCGGCCATTCCCAAAAAGGCGATCGCTCCTAATCCTCCCATTAAACCATCAACCCCATCAGTTAAGTTAGTGGCATTACTTTCCGCCACCTGAACGAATGTAGCGAGAGGCCAGAATAACACCCCTAGGGATAGAGTTAAGCCAAAGGGTAAGGCGATGTTAGATGCTACCGAAGCCTGATTGTAGGCTAACCAAATACAGAACAGCACTGCAAACAACACTTGCAGCGCCAATTTCATCTTAGCAGAGATACCTTTATTAGATTTTCGTCTCAAGATTTGCCAGTCATCTATGAACCCCACTAAACCAAAGGCAGCGGTGAGCGCACAAATTGCCATCACATTAGCATCAAATCCTGAGCCGGCTAGTGCGATCGCAATACCGACCGGAATAAAGAAAATCCCTCCCATGGTTGGGGTTCCCGCTTTCTTGAGGTGGGCTTGCGGACCGTCTTCCCGGATGAACTGTCCCGCTTTAATCCGGGTTAAGATAGGGATAATCCACTGTCCGGTCGCCGCCACGACCAAGGCGCAAATGGTAAACGGTACGAACAAGGAAATATTAGTAGGCCAGAGGTGGCTTACTGTCATATCCAAGCCAATGGCGAAAGCGCTCAATCCTAAACAAAGGAACAGTAATAAATACGATCCTGATAGTTGTAGGGACTTGGAGTTAGTAAATTTACTATCCACAGGTTTTTCAATCAATCCTCAACACCAAAAACTTTGTAGGCAAATACAATTTGCACTAGGGTAACTTATGAGTCCCCATTGATAAATCTTCCTCAGTCGATACCCGCACTCAATCGCTACTCCGATTAGTGGCACTGTTCCTTAGTCTTCGTCGATTTCATCATCGCTTTCATCCTCATCAACATAAGAAGGATCATCAACCATGAGTTCTGATATTTCTTCTTCGTCGGGCCTGTAACTATTCACAGGTTCCTGAACAGTGTCTCGCGGAATCAAGCGCCCAGTCTGGGTTAGCCAGTCTAACAGGGAAACCTGCTGTTTAGATGGAATCACATCAGCGGGTTCATGGCTTGGGGTTTCGCGCAAAGAGGGATTTTGCATAGGTTTTGGTTTCGTGATTCAGTTTACCCCGGCTAAGAGTCTTGGGAGTCATCCCCTCGACTCTATTGCGCCTGAGTTAGTTTACTGTGGCTCCTATATGTTTATTAGGCAGAAAGTACCAATAGAGATCCATATTGAAGCCGTCCATAATTTACCACGATTCCTAAAACAATCTACATGATTTGACCAAATTTTCCGCACTCCCACCCGTAAATCCTTCTACCCAAACCCGGGAAGAGGTTGCGGAGTTCTACGCCTGGTGCTGCTGAGGGTCTAGCTGTTGGGGATAAGAAACTACAGATAATTGATTGATTTTTGTATATCCTGATTTGCAGGTAGCCGAATGGGTCGCCCTTTTTGTTTAAATGGCATGATGCAAATCTTCGGGTTTCAGGTGGGAATGAATCACCTGACCATCTTTAAACCAAACTACCCTTTTGGTTTGGCGGGCTACATCGGGTTCGTGAGTTACCATAACTACAGTCATGCCGCTGTTATTCATTTCGGTGAAAATATCCATGACTTCCTGGGTGGTTTTGGAGTCTAAAGCTCCTGTGGGTTCGTCTGCTAGTAATAATACTGGACGGTTGACAATGGCGCGGGCGATCGCCACCCTTTGCTGTTGTCCCCCAGATAGTTGGTTGGGTTTGTTGTGCATACGATTTTCTAAACCTACCCTAATTAGGGCCTCTGTGGCTCGTTCTCGCCTTTCCTTGGCGGAAATTCCCGCGTAGAGCATTGGTAACATCACATTATCGAGGGCTGTCATTTGTGCCAGAAGGTGGAATTGCTGAAACACAAAACCAATTTTTAGGTTCCGAATTTTGGCTAGTTCCCCTTCATTCATTTGGGCGACACCTACCCCGTCTAATTGATAAGAACCTGAACTAGGACGATCTAAACAGCCGATAATGTTCATGGCTGTGGATTTTCCTGAACCGGACGCTCCCATAATTGAGCAGTATTCTCCTGGTTCTACCGTCAGGCTCACACCATTTAAGGCTTTAACTTCTATGTCTCCCATTCCATAAACTTTGCTCACTCCTTCTAAATGCACGATCGCTTTTGGTGACTCATTTTGAGATTTATTCCCAATCTCTCTCGGAAAGGTTTTCATAATCTTTGCTTATATTAAGTTTTGTAACAAAATTATCGCCCCCGCCGATAGGGGGATGGGAGGG
>NZ_JARPLU010000078.1:6502-22152 GCF_032349615.1 Limnospira sp. PMC 1279.21
AATTTATATTAAGTTTTGTAACAAAATTATCGCCCCCGCCGATAGGGGGATGGGAGGGGGTTGCTTAGTTGAGCATCTTGTGCTATTATTAGATAATCGAGATATTTACAATTTTTTTATTTAGGTCAATATTTCCATTATTTAACTTGCCACTTTCATCCTAGCAGTTTTCCCCCGTCCTGTCAACCCCCTGGGCGCGGCGCGAGATTTGTTAATTTATATTAAGTTTTGTAACAAAATTATCGCCCCCGCCGATAGGGGGATGGGAAGGGGTTGCTTAGTTGAGTATCTTGTGCTATTATTAAATAATCGAGATGTTTGCAATTTTTTTATTTAAGTTAATATTTCGATTATGTAACTTGCCACTTTCATCGTAGCAGTTTTCCCCCGTCCTGTCAACCCCCTGGGCGCGGCGGGAGGTGGGCTGAATAAAAAATCAACAAAAAAAGGGGACTAGGGAGAGGGAGAGGAAGAAGAAGACGAAGTAGTAGGTGCAAACTCTGCGAGGATATGGGTTAGGGTAGGAAAGCGGGTAATTTCGCCGAAGGTAGAGGGACTAACAGGGTTTTGGTAAGTAAAATGGCGGTAATTCAAACAAAAGCGGTCCCAGTCAGCCATTTGTACGCGAAATACAATGATGAAAAAATTAGCCAACCACAGAGAGAGAGAAATGGAGAAATAGATAGATTTGTGATAGTAGGCACAAGTTTCGGCGATCGCCTGATTTAATGTCAAGGGTGGGTTTCCTAAAACCAGCCATTCAGGTTGTGGAGACTGTGGGGGATGATTAACTAAATATTGGACAACTGTAGCAATATCGGCGGCGTGGACAAAATGAAAACTCGCATCAGCTTTAAACCAGCGAATCAGATTAATCCAGCTTACCACCTGTGGTAGACCAGAGGAAAGATGGGAATAGGGTTTATCCGTATCTCCCCCCAAAACCAGGGTAGGGAAGAGAACCCGCAAGGGGGGAAAATCAGGATAGTTTTGGGAAATCTGCTGCAAACAATGATATTTTGAGCTAATATAATCGGTGCCAATTTCTCCAGCTTCGGGGATGAGTTGATTTTGGCGGTCAAGGACACTGGCTGTAGAGAAATAAATGACTTGCTGACAGCGTTGATGATCGAGGGATTTGAGTAAGTGGTGGGTACTGGTTATATTAACATCAAAGACTTCAGGTTTTCCGCCCCATGATGTGGCTGCCAAAATGGCGATATCAATGGTTTTTAATAAGTCGGAGAATTTATCAATCTCTCGCAAATCACCTAATAAAATGTGAATATCTGGTCGTTTTTGATAATCAAAGCCTAGCTTGTCTGGATTACGAACAAAAAAGTACAGTTCATAATTAGTGTGATTAATTAAACTTTCGGCGATATAGTGACCAATGCAGCCACTAGCACCAGTGATGAAAACTCTTTTGGTCATAACAAAACAAGAGGCAGGCGGACAACAGAGGAGACAGGCTAAGAGAGGGAGGGAGAAGAGGAGAGGCAGGGGGGAATCAATGATTAATGATTAATTAATTTTTCCGACCAGGGGAAACACCCCCTCTGCAAGTAACTGTTGACTATTGACGATTCTTAAAAACCAGTTTTTGGGAAGGTATATTGATGGATACCGAAAACCGTATAAGAAAGCCATTTTCTGAGAATCAATAAGATGTGACAGTTAGACATGAGTTGCCAATAGTTGATCTGCTTGTTTGGCAGTTTCAAAGAAATAGGCAACATTTTCCTCTGGGGTCTTCTGTAAAACTCCATGACCGAGGTTAAGAATATGACCTTGGTTTCCGGCTTTGCGGATAGTTTCCAAAATGCGATCGCGGATAGTTTCTTTAGATCCAAATAAAACACAAGGATCAATATTTCCTTGTACTCCCAAATGGTGACCGATGCGATTTCTAGCTTCAGCCATATCCACGGTCCAGTCAACGCTGATCAGATCAACTCCAGATTTACCCATTCTCTCTAAAATTCCGGCACTGCCGTTAATATAGAGAATCAGAGGGGTATCAGGATGTTTAGCTTTGACCTGTTTAACGACTTGCTGTTGATAGGGTAAAGCAAAAGTTTCAAAGTCCTGGGGGCTTAATTGACCCGCCCAAGAATCAAACATTTGCACAACCTGGGCCCCGGAGTCAATCTGGTAACAGGCGTAAGTGGCGATCGCAGAAGCCAGTTTACCCAAAAATTGGTGTAGCATGGCAGGTTCACTGAATGCCATACTTTTGATAATAGTGTAATCCTTAGAACTTTTGCCTTCGATGGCATAAGCTGCTAGGGTCCAAGGTGCGCCTACAAATCCTAACACGGCAGCTTTGTTGGCGACTTCGCGGCGCAGAGTTTGGAGAATTTCCCGAATAAATGGCAGGGAGGCTTCTGGTTCGATAGGATGTAGTTGGTCAATTTGAGACTGAGTGCGGATAGGCGGATCAATGATCGGACCTTTGCTTTCCACGATGTCGAAATCAATGCCTATACCGGGTAAGGGAGTCAGGATATCTGAAAATAGGATCACTCCGTCTGGCGCAAAGGCGCGGAAGGGTTGTAGGGAAATTTCCACGGCGATATCTGTTTTTTCAGAGCGATCGCGGAAGGAGGGATATTGTTCCCGCAGATCGCGATATGCTTTCATATAGCGACCCGCCTGCCGCATCATCCACACGGGGGGACGGTCTAAGACTTCACCACGCGCAGCGCGCAACAGATAAGGGGTTTGGGTCGAGTCGGTCATGGGTAATTAATGTTACTTACTAAGTCAAGGAATAATTGATTGAGCCATTTAGTAGCTTACCATTATGCGATCGTCTGGGGATATCTCTGGCATGAGGAGTTAGCCCAAGTTTGGTAAAGAATTGTAACGTTGATCTGCCATGGGCTACCACTAGGGTTTGTGGTGGTGGCGCTGGGGGATTTTTTGATGTTGACTCACCTGGTCTACTTCTGACTCGGACTTCCTCAGAGAGGGACTGGTCAAATTTTGGTTTCTAATAGGGTCGGAGACGGGTGAGAAATTTGGCATTTTTGCAGACGGGAAAATATGGCTAGGTTGAGTTTTTCATGACAACGGATAGCCGGATAGTTGGGGGACTGACTATCCCGACAAATGTTCGATTTTTTGATGAATGAATTAACAGAGGCAAAGGTTAAGGGGGTATCTGGGTCTAACTGCTGAAAATTTTGCCAGATTTGATGTTGTCTGGTTAAACTGAATTCCCCCTGGCTGGCTTGGTGCCAGGTTTGGTCAATTTGGCTCAATTCGTGACAGGGAAACTTGGCGATATCTTTGGGGGTGAGTTCCTGATTTTTTTTACCCATAATTAACAACATCATTCGATAGGTCTGACGTTCGGCTTTTTGCCAAGCACCAAAGCTGATTAAATTCCCTAGGCGATCGTAGTCGGGAGGGAGGGGGGCGATCTGAGAAGTTCTGGGATTTGTGAACATACCCATCCCTAAAGATAGGAGACTACAAATCAGGGTAAAAATAATCATTAAATATTCAGGTTTTGCCATGAATTATTTATCGGGTAGATACAACTCTTCTTAGCACTTTAATGGTGGCGATCGCCTCCTGTGCTACCTGGTCAATTTCGGCTTCTGTATTAAACCTTCCTATCCCAAATCTCAGGGAGGCATAAGCTAGATTTTCGGGGACTCCCAAGGCTTTTAAAACGTGGGAAGGTTCAATGCGGGTTGAGGTACAGGCGGAACCTGATGATACTGCCATTGTTGGCTGTAATGCTAATAGTAATGCTTGACCATCTACCCCGTCAATACTGACATTTAGGTTTCCGGGTAAGCGTTGGGTAGGATGACCATTCAGACGGATATTGTCGAGGGTTGACAGTTGATTCCAAAGGCGATCGCGTAATTGGGTTAACCGTTTGGCTTCGGTTGCCATTTCACTTAAAGCTAGTTTTACTGCTGCACCAAATCCGACAATTTGAGGGGTGTAAAGGGTTCCTGAACGGATGCCCCTTTCTTGTCCGCCGCCGTGAATTTGTGGGGCGATTTTGACGCGGGGTTGGCGACGACGCACATACAGACAACCAATACCTTTGGGTCCATAGATTTTGTGGGCAGTTAAGGACATTAAATCAATGTTCATTTCTTCGACATCTAATGGTATTTTACCCAAGGCTTGCGCCGCGTCTGTATGAAATAATATTTGGCGATCTCGACAGATTTTCCCGATTTCTGCTAGGGGTTGCAATACCCCGATTTCGTTATTAGCAGCCATGACTGAAACTAGAATTGTATCGGGTCTCAAAGCCTCTTCTAGTTCGGTTAAATCAATTAAGCCATCGGGTTTAACGCCGAGTAAAGTTACCTCAAATCCTAGGCTTTGTAAGTAATCGTAGGGGTCGAGGACTGCATGGTGTTCTGTAGCCACAGTAATTAGATGACGACCCTGGCTAAAATAGGCTTCTGCTACTCCTTTAATGGCTAAATTATTGGCTTCGGTTGCGCCGCTGGTAAAAATTATTTCGGTGGGGGTAGCATTAATGGCATCAGCGATAATTTGTCGCGCTTGTTTAACGGCGGCTTCGGTTTCCCAACCATAGAGATGATTGACACTGGCGGGGTTGCCAAAGTGTTCGGTAAAGTAGGGAATCATCACTTCTAAAACGCGCTTATCTACCGGGGTAGTAGCATGACAATCAAGATAAATAGGACGTGCAGACATGGGTGATAACTTTGATTAATACTTGAGACGATTTAGAGTGAGTAGATAGCCATAGGTTTGGTAGCAAAAGGGGGAATGATGGGGAATAATATATTGATGAAATCCCCCAGGGGTCTATCTTTAAATGAATAATCAGAATACAAGGCTGTGGGTATGGTAGCCCAAAAATCAGATCTAGGGTATGTATACACAGAATTTATATCCATAGCGCCGAGATTATTATAATTTAAAATCGGTAATTTTCCTAAAATTATGGTAAATTTACGGTCAATAGATTATAATAGGTAATATCTAAGTTTTGAGAGTTGCGATTGCTGGCGATCGCCGTTTCGCCAAGCCTACCAACATGGCTATACTGGCTAAATTCAGATTACCCCAGAGCTAACTCGGAAGAAGTCCACCAAAGCGTTGATACCCCATTAAGGGATGTGGTGACTGAGCGCCAACATCAAACTTTTGAGAACTCCTATGGTCAAAATCAATTGAGCCTAGGAGAAACCGATGATTCTGGCGCGGTAGAGATTTGGGTTGAGGAAGACGAAGTAGCCGAACTAGCTAAAATGGAGGTAAGATCATAATTGTTCAATACATCGCACAACAGATCCGATAAATCATGACTACTTTAGCACTGACTCCAGAAAATGTGGAAACCGTCCTGGATGAACTACGTCCCTATTTGATGGCTGACGGTGGAAACGTGGAAGTTGTAGAACTTGACGGTCCTATTGTCCGGCTACGGCTTCAAGGAGCCTGCGGTTCCTGTCCCAGTTCGACGATGACGCTGAAAATGGGGATTGAACGCCGTCTGCGGGAAAGAATCCCGGAAATTGCGGAAGTTGAATCAGTTATGTAATAACTGTCACTGTTAGTTTCAGGTTATGGGGGTTCTCATCAATAGCGGTGGTGGAACCCCCTAATTAGCCAGAGGGTGGCGGTTAATTGTCCAGAGGCAGTTTTTTGGGCAGAATTTACCCTATAATTTATAGGTGAGGAACGATAATAACTAAATGGGGATCGGGGAATTTCTCAGGAAAATGGGTAATTTACTCGGCTGTTTCTCCAGGAAGAGAGTTGAGTTTTGCTCTCGGAGTTGGGGGATAAACAGAGATTTCCTAAATCCATCTATCCTCAACAATTCCAACATTAAGTGCATCAATGCGTATTCTTCTGGTTGAGGACGATTTACACCTAGCAGATGCTCTGGTCGCCATGCTGACGAGCCAGAAATATCAGGTAGATCTCGTCAATGATGGACAGCAGGGATGGGAATATATCCAAAGCAGCAGTTATGATCTGGTTTTACTGGATATAGAACTACCATTGCTGGATGGTATTAGTTTATGTCACCAATTACGATCGCATAATTTCCAAGTTCCGATACTGCTATTAACGGCGCGCAATAATCAACAGGACAAAGTGAAAGGCTTAGACGCGGGAGCCGATGACTACATGGTGAAACCGTTAGATATTGCGGAATTATCGGCTCGTATCCGTGCTTTGCTGCGTCGTAGTAGCGAGGCGACATCATCAGTATTAACCTATGAAAAAATGGTTTTGGATACTAGCACCTGCGATGTTAGTTATAACGGAAAACCGCTGAAACTCACCCCGAAAGAATATGGGTTACTAGAACTATTGATGGGGAACCGTCAACGGACTTTCAGTATTGATAAAATCCTAGATAAGTTGTGGACTTTTGATGATCCGCCTTCTGCTAATACAGTCCGCGCTCATATTAAGGGATTACGACAAAAACTGAAAGCGGCTGGTGCTGGTGCTGAGTTTATCGAAACTGTCTATGGGTTAGGATATCGGCTAAATCAGAATTTGGAGAAACCCCATTCAGCGACAGCGAGGGTTAACTCAGAACCCAATGGCGATCGCCAATTCCAACTGAATCAATCGATCCAAAAAGTTTGGGAAAGATTTAGAGAGACCCTAGACGATCGCATAATCACGATTGAAAAAGCGATCGGCGCCGCCAATGATGGACAGATCAATCTGCTAATGCAACAACAGGCGCGACAGGAAGCGCACAAACTAGCGGGATCACTGGGAACCTTCGGACGGAGGGAAGGGTCAACTGTGGCTCGTGAAATTGAGTTGATCCTGCAACTTGACACCCCCCTAATTATTGAACACCTACCATCTCTGTCAATTCTGATTGGTCGCCTGCGTCAAATAGTCGAAACCGCGAGCCCCAACAATTGTACCTCTGACCAACAGCAAATCGATTCTCCCCGGCTACTAATCATTGATACCAACGAGCCATTTATCCAAAACCTAATTATAGAAGCGAGTCGTCATCAGATCCAAGCGGAAATTATCACGGAAGAAGCGACGATACGCAAAATATGCGATCGTACTCCCAGCGGTAGGGAAAAAAATATGCTTCAACTCCTCCCCTCTCCCCAAGTAGTGCTACTGAACTTTGATCGCTATCCTTTCCGTCAGCTATTAGTTGACCTGACCCAACAAAAGCCCCCCATACCGACGGTAGTATTTACGACCCAAGGAGATATCAGTAAGCGGGTAGAAGTAGTGCGGCTAGGTGGTAGTGCATTTTTAGAAAAACCTGTCACCATAGAAAGGGCGATCGCAGTAGTCAGGGATGTTTTCCGTCAGTATTATGCCATCAATACCAGGGTGATGATTGTCGATGATGACCCCCAAATGTTAGCAGCAATCCAAGGGTTACTGCAACCTTGGGGTATTCAAACCATAACCCTAGACGACCCTCGCCAATTTTGGAAAACCCTGGAATCAAGCCACCCTGACTTGTTAGTTTTAGATATAGAAATGCCGCATCTCAATGGCATTGAATTATGCCAAATTGTCCGCAATGATCCTCGTTGGCGAGGTCTCCCAGTTTTGTTTGTCACCGCCCAAACCGATCGCCAAATTCGCGAGCAAGTTTTTCAAGCCGGAGCCGATGATTATTTAACCAAACCTTTCACCGGATCGGAACTTGCTACTCGCATTGTTAATAGACTCAAAAGAACTCAGAACCTAGCCACCAGAACCGATTTTGCCTATCACTAAAACCGCTAGATATTCTAGCTATTGTATGACCTAATTCTACATAAAATAAAGTCATTTTATTTCATCTCATTTATATGCTCCATGAGGTTTTTAAAATCCAATGGCGAGAAAAAAAACTCCGAAAAAAACGAAACTCATCCAGTCACTCAAAGCAGCCAATCGACAACTCAAGCAAGAAATTGCCGATCGCCTGCGGGTTGAGGAAGCATTACGAGCCAGTTCCGAACTATTGCAAACGCTAATTAATGCTATTCCCGATCTGGTTTGTTTTAAAGATAGCCAAGGGAGATGGCTAGAGGCAAATCAAGCAGTTTTAGACCTGTTGCAATTAAATAAGATTGATTATCGTGGTAAAACTGATGCCGAAATTTTTGATATAATTAAACACGTGAATGCTTTATCTTGTTATCAAGAAATACTTTTAAATTCTCAGTGCAAAGACGAAAAAGCTTGGCAGTTACAGAAAGTCTATCAAGAAGAAGAAAAAATCCGTCAAAATGATGGCATTCTGAGAATTTATGATGTGATGAAAGTGCCACTTTTTACAGCCACGGGAGTCCGGAAAGGGTTAGTAATTTTGGGTCGAGATATTACCGCAAAAAAACAGGCAGAAGCCGATTATATTCGTTTAGCATCGATGGTAGAATCTTCGGAAGATGCGATTATTGGTAATACCTTAGATGGTATAATTATCAGTTGGAATGAAGGAGCCAAGCAAATCTATGGCTATAGTGCTTCCCAAGCCATTGGCTCTCCGATTTCGATGTTAGCTTTACCAGAAAGACCCAATGAAATGCCTCGCATTTTAACTAGCATTACAGCGGAAGGCGGTATTGATCATTATGAAACCATCCACGTCCGCCAAGATGGTGCAAATATTGATGTTTCTCTAACGATTTCCCCTATTAAAGATGCTTTAGGTCAAATTACAGGCATTTCCATGATTGCCAGGGATATTAGTTATCGTAAAAGAATTGAGTGTACCCTGGAGCAACTGCGCCACCAAAATGAGTTAATTCTTGATTCGGCGGGGGAAGGAATTTGTGGTCTCAACCAAGATGGTAAAATCACCTTTATTAATCCGGCTGGGGCGCGCATGACTGGATATGATATTAGAGAACTAATCATGAGCGATTTACGGCAGATTACTAAAGGCCATTGTCGTTCCCAGACCCCAGGGGAACCCCACCCAGATAGCCTCCAGCCCTCGCCAATTTTTGCTACCCTAGAAGATGGGAAGGTTCGCCATGTTATAGATGGGGTATTCTGGCGCAAGGACGGGACAATTTTACCCGTGGAGTATGTCAGTACCCCCATGCGACAAGAAGGGGCGATTATTGGCGCTGTGATCACATTTAAGGATATTACGGAAAGGCAAGCGATGGAAAAGATGAAGGATGAGTTTATTTCTGTCGTTAGCCATGAACTGCGTACTCCCCTGACTTCTATTCGTGGTTCTTTGGGGCTATTATCTAGCGGCTTATTAGCCTCTAGTCCGGAAAAAAGCCAACGGATGTTAGATATCGCAATGTTTAATTGCGATCGCCTCATGCGTTTAGTTAACGATATCCTTGACCTGGAGAGAATGCACTCGGGTCAGCTTCCCATGCACAAAGATTGGGTCAATCTGGCGGATTTGATGATACAAGCTGCTGATGAAATGTTACCTGTGGCGGAGAAAGCAGGGGTGGATCTCTGTGTGATTCCTCTGGAATTTAAAGTGATGGTTGATCGTGATCGGATTATTCAGATGCTCACCAATTTGTTGAGTAATTCCATTCGCTTTTCTGGCGCTAACAAGCGGATTGATTTTACCGCTAAACCACAGGAAAATGATGTTTTGATTTCGGTACGCGATCGCGGTCGTGGTATTCCACCAGATAAAATTGAGACTATCTTTGGTCGTTTTCAACAGGTGGATGCGTCGGACTCTCGACAAAATGGGGGGACTGGATTGGGACTGGCTATCTGTCGCAGCATTGTCCAACAGCATGGCGGTAAAATTTGGGCGGAAAGTATTTTTGGCGCTGGAAGTACATTTTTTGTCAGCCTACCCATTAACCCCTAAATTGATGCAAAGCAGCATCAAAATCAGAAATAGTAAAGGAAAACAGATGACAACTAAGCGAATTCTATTAATTGATGATGAGGATGACATCCGAGAAATTGCCCAACTGAGTTTGGAAATGATCGGTGGATGGAATGTAATTACTGCCTGTTGTGGCATGGAAGGGATAGAAACAGCCGAAAACGAACACCCAGACGCGATTATGCTTGATGTCATGATGCCGGAGTTAGATGGTTTTGCTACTTTTCAAAAACTACAAGCGAATCAGCAAACGAAAGATATTCCTGTGATTTTGCTGACGGCGAAAATTCAATCTAGCGATCGCCAAAAGTTTGATAGTCTCGGTGTCAGTGGTGTAATTGCTAAACCCTTTGAACCTCTTTCTTTGGCTGAAGAGGTTGCCCAAATTCTGGGCTGGACTTAACCCTATTTCCCTCCTACCTGGTATGGGCAAAAATTTTTTTGCCCCCACCATATTTTCACCACCATATTAACTTACTGTAAATTTGATCTGAGTGATAGTACAATAGTAATTGTGGTTCAATAACGCCATCATATCATTGATGAACCTGGCGATATTAATCACCCCAATTGAATAGTTTTATTACCATCAATGCACTTGCCAACCCTGGTTTTGACTACCGCGTTGAACTTTACCGCTAACGGTGTATTCTTAATTGCTTTTTTTAAGGTTAGGAATCACGATTTTCTCAAATGGATGGCTTATGGATGTTTTTCATTCGCTTTGGGATGTCTGTTATTGTTTTTGAGGTTTAGCTATGGAATTAATGTATATACACTGCCATTATCTAATATATTTCTAGCCTTAATGCCCATTTTGCTAACCCATTCTATTTTCATTTTTTTAGACAAATCTATCAATCGTAAAATCCACAAATTATATCTAATTATTGCGCTCAGTGTACTTGTTTTTAGCCTGATTTTTCTCATATCGATTATGCACCATAAGTGGATACCTGGAATCTACACATCAGCCCTAAATGCAATTCTTTACCTGATTCCAGGATTAATTGTCCTCCGAGAACCGGTGCGTAGAAATACAATTATTAGGATCATGCTTTGGCTTGATCTGATGCTGTTTATAGTTCTGATTGCCAGAACATTAATCCTCCTAAATTTCTGCCTTTCTCCGAGTACCGATGATACAATAAGCAACTTTCACATGATGGGTTTACTGCTGTTTCTGACCATCCCCTGCGTCAATGCCCAGACCCTCTGCTTTCCGGTACTCGACTTCATGGAAACCTATAGGGAGCTACTGGTAGCCAACAAAAAACTTGAGAAGTTAGCAACCGTTGACGAATTGACCGGGCTATTAAATCGCCGCTTTTTAAATTCTAGGCTAGAACAAGAGATAGCCTACCACCAGCAAATGGGCTTCCCACTCTCTATAATGTTGATAGACATAGATCATTTTAAAAAAATCAATGATCAGTTCGGACATTTAGCTGGTGATTATGTCCTCCAAAAAGTCGCGAAACTCACAAATAAATTTTTGAGAGTCAATGATTTAGCGTTCCGATATGGTGGGGAAGAATTTATGGTTTTGTTACCCAGAAGCGAAATTTCACAAGCCCTAGACATGGCAGAGGGTCTGCGGGTGAGTATTTCCCAACTGTACTTTAACCATCCTGATATCCCATCTGATTTTCAGATAACGGCTTCTTTTGGTATCTCAGAATTGACCAAAGATGTGCGATGCTTAGATGATTTATTGAAGCAAGCAGACCTCGCACTCTATCAAGCGAAGTCTCAAGGTCGCAACCAAGTTTGTATGGGATAACCCGACTTTTATTTTACCCGGTTGGGATTAAAATACAGGGCGTTGAGGTTGGCTGATAGTTATGAGTTGGCAGGTGGGTGATTGGTTGCACCGGGGAGAATATCGAGGCGATCGCTCATTTATGAAACCTTCGACCTCGTTGGTCAAGTCATGGGAGTACCCGATCGCACTACCGGATTAAAAGACTATAATTTAAGGGCGAAAGCCATTGACCAGTTAATTGGATTGTCATACCCTAAACAAAGGGGAATTGTGATCAAATAATATTAAGGTTTACGCGCCATGAAGTTCGGCTCACATTTACTAGAGAAGGCTGCCTACCTGAGCAGTGTCCTTGTCGCCTCCAGCTTGATGCTAATGGAGCCAGGTCAAGCACAAGCCGGCCGAAACTATCGGGGCCGTTGCAGTTTTTATGGTCAGAACCAACCCCAAGCACAGTCAATTGGTTGCTCCATTGAACAAAGTTCTCGGAGAATTGTGATCCGTTGGGATGATGGTTATACCACAAACCTAGAGTACGACTCGAATTCCCGTCAATGGCGATCGATACCCTCACAGTCGAGAAGTACGGTTCGCTTTTATTCAGAAACAGGGGATGTAGCTCAAGTGGAAATTCATGGAGGCCCTGGCCAGGGATTGATTGTGATTAGTCGTTAATCAGCTTGTGCGACACTAGAGCAAACATTCTGAATTATCCGCCCCCAAAACCATGATCATATTTATAGCCTGAGTGTTGTTAATAGCAACCCTAAGTCGCTAATTATCAGTCAAAAGCACAGATTTATCATCGCTGCTCAATATATGGTTTGATTACTGACCAATTAAGAACTTTGTCCCGCCGCACGCCGAGCCAGAGATAAAACGCGAGGGCGCGCCCTACCTATCAGTCCAAAGTTTAACCCATAACGGAAGATTTCCGGCATATAATAATCATCTTTTTCCTGAATGACTACGCCATTATCTAATAAGGTTTTAATTTCCTCAGTCGATAACTGAGCAGCTTCGCGGCTAAAAGGAATTTTGCGGTTAGCGTCTGCCAATTTCTGTAATTTCGCAAAAATCTTTTTTAAGGCAGTATTTTCGGTCTGAATTTCTTTTATTTTCTCCTTGCTACATTCCGGTAAAGCATCCCGAATTGCTTTAGGAATCAGGATTCGATCCTGCCACCGAGTATCATTCATAGATTTATCGGCGGCTATCTTTAAAAATCTGACCAAATCTCGCGATTGAATTTGACCGTTGAAATCAGAAAGAGCAGCCAGGACAAATTGCACAGAACGAGCTTCTTTAGATTTTTCACTACCCAATTTTTTACCCCACAGTGGGACTAAAGTATCGGTGATTTCCTCCTCGCTCATATTTGGCAATTTGTCAAGATTAATGTTAAAATCTGGAAGGGCTTTTTTGGTAACCCAAACCACTAATCTAAGTGCTTCTTGCCGATTCCATTTTAAGGCATAAGGCTGATAACGAGCCATCATCTGAGCGGCATTTTGACGCACCGCCGCCAAGACAATATCTCGCCGGACAAAAATAATTATTCCCAAAGGACGACCGGGCTGTTGCGCCAACCATTCCGGTACTTCTTGCAGTAAAGCGCGTAGAGCTTTTTGTTGATTTTCATCATTATCAAAGTTTTGAAATAAGTCTTCTAGCCCATCAATGACGACAATAAGCTGCTGTTTGTTTTTAAATAAATGGTCGGTTAATTTTCGACCCGCCCCGGCTTCCTCCGGTTTAAATCCCACCCCCCAAGCTATGACATCTAGCCAACATTCCCGCCACTGACCTTCATGGAGGTTTCCCGTCTGATTTTGTCTTATATAATCCCGAATATCGTTAGAGGATTTAGGATGAGAAAACATTAATATTTTGGCAGTTTCTCTTTGCACATTTTCGACTATTTTTTTGGCATTATCCTCTAAATTGTTTGATGATAATATGGGAGCTATCAAGGCATTATTTGTGACTGTTTCCCCAGTTTCCTGGACAAATTTTTCCCAATTTTGACGGCGAACAATTTGCATAAATGTATAAGTTTTTCCTGAACCTTTAGCGCCCACTACGACTGTAATAGGGAGTTGTCGTCGATGGTCTGAAGCCAATTGCTTTAAAGGAATCGTTGCCCAAAAATTATCGATTTGTGCTGTCTCAGCATAAACCAATTTTTCCGCAAATTCTTTAATCTGTTGTCGTTGATATTTTAAACTTAAACTAGGAAGACTTTCTGGGATTGATGCACCACTTGGACTAGGCAACCAATCTAGCAGTGGACTAACTGCATCTACAATACCCGATCGCTCTAGCTTACTCATCACCTCTTCCCAAGTAGGAGGTAAAACCAGCAAACTATCAGCAAAGGGGGTAATTACTCTGAGAATATCCCCATTGTCTTCGATAAATGTTTTGGCGGCTTCCAGCAATTGTTGTTCAGGTTCAATCACCCAATCGGTGAATTTTTTATCTTCAGGAACTTGGCTGAAAATTAAGGCGGGGAATGGGTCTTCTTCTCTGGTGGAAGGCGATCGCTCTCCAATCAGTTCTAAAACTCTCGCCGTTCCGGCGATCGATTGTCCGCTCAGGGTAGTAACAAATATCCGATAAACTCGCGGATCTAAAATTAAACCTGTCGCTAATTCTGAGAGTCCAGCCCGCAAGTCTACCAAGACCACATCGACTCCCAGATATTTCCCGAGACGGGCTAAGATATCGGTCAATATAAAAGCATTTTTAGAACCTTGGATCAGATGTTCTGGTCGAATTTCTAAAGAGGTAAATCCTGAAGTAGAGCGAAATGATGGCAGAATAAATATCCCATCAATTAAGGCATTTTGTAGGCGATCGCTCACTAATTGAATGGCGGTTTCATAATGGGGAGATTCATCACCATGAACCAATGCTAACAAGTCCGCAAAAGAAACGGGAGGATAGGGCAATCTTCGCTCAAATAACCAACTAATTCCCGGAGCTTCTAAGTCCCCATCAACTAACAGAACCGTTTGTTTTTTAGCAGTTAAAGCCTTGGCTAAGGCGATCGCATGAGTAGTCCTTCCCACTCCACCTTTAAAAGAATGAAACGCCACCACTGGGGGAAAATCTGATGGCATAATAGCCGGAGGTTCGACATTCTCACTAGGAGGAAAAAGCACTCCAGGTCTGGATAAACTCGGAGTCAGTCTAGGAGTTGGGGGGTCTTCCTCGGTTTCTTCCCAACAAATCGGCAAAATCCGTTGATTTTCATCAACACTCTCTAAGATAATATAATTATTTCGGAAGCGAGGGTCGTAGATTTCACTCAGCCAATCGTGGGCTTCTGCTTGAGTTCCCGGACGAATTCCCATGGTTAACCCGTCCCAGTAGGTTCGCGCCCAAACCAACCCGTTTGGCCATTCATTTTGCTTTTGTTTCCGCAGCAAAACTTCTTCTACATCAACCCAAGTATAAAGACGAATATCTGAGGGAATCATCGGTTTATGTTCTCCTTAATCCATTGGCTAATACTGTTTAACCACTCAACTAAAACTTTTTCATCTTCAGGCTTAATCTTAATACCATATCGCCAAACTTGATGAGCTTTTTCTATGTTTAAAGTTGAACCACCTTTGGCTAGATGAAAATTAGGAGTTTGGCTAATTGTGCTGGCGGAAATTTTCAGTTCCTTGACCCATCTATCTAGGTTATGACCAGATTCAGATAAGAGGGTTGGATCGGGAATCTGTGCTGTGGTTCGCAACTGGTTTCGTTTGAGAAAAATGCTCTTTAGCCCACATTCAACCGCATAGAATAGGAGTAAATAAGCCGAAATATGTTTAATTTGTTCAGCCGATTGAAAATGAGTATGAAAGGCTTGCCGTAAGTCGCTCACCCCGACCTGAATTTTTTGAGAACCCTGCATTTTGACTATCTTTGTTTTCAGAGGGGATAAGTAGGCGATCGCCTTTGGTTCTTTGGCTATAGCGATCACGACTGTATTTGAGAATTTTAGCTGATACATTTACGCGACATTTATCCGGCTATTGCCTGACAATGCGACGATAC
>NZ_JARPLU010000079.1:0-22220 GCF_032349615.1 Limnospira sp. PMC 1279.21
GCATTGCATCCCTATTTCACTCCTAAACGTCTCGCACCCATACTTGGTATTATACCGTATTGCCGTAAAATGTTAACCTAATTTGAGATTAAATCATGCTCTTTATCTTCCTACCGGAACCCAAGACTGTAGGGGCGGGTTCTGGGGTCAATTACATTGGATACCAGGATATTGGTAAACCCGCCCCACCCACGCCATAAACACTGGGGTCAATTACATTGGATACCAGGATATTGGTAAACCCGCCCCACCCACCCGATATTATCGATTGCCAATTCTCGATTATTCTCGGATAGTTGATTAAGCAGATAATCGAGTTGTGTATTATGATATCAATAGTTGCCCACAAATCACTATTATCTAAAGCCGGGATAATTTTATGATCGAAATTCGGCCTAGTGGCGATCGCGGCCAAGTAAAGTTAGACTGGCTAGATAGTCGCCATACCTTTTCCTTTGGTCAATATTATGATCCCAATCATATTAGTTTCGCTACCCTGCGAGTAATTAATGAGGACCATATCCAACCCAGAGGCGGATTTAAAACCCACTCCCATCAAGATATGGAAATCATTACCTATGTGTTATCGGGGACCCTAGAACACCAAGATAGCCTCGGTAATGGTTCGGTAATTCGACCGGGAGAAGTGCAACGGATGACTGCAGGAACTGGCATTTATCATAGCGAATTTAATGGGTCGGAAACTCAACCAGTTCACCTGTTGCAAATTTGGATTATTCCTAATGAAAATGGACTCCCCCCTAGCTATGAACAAAAAGCCTTTTCTGAGGCTGAACAGTGGGGTCAACTGCAATTATTGGGTTCTCCTGACGGTCGGAATGGTTCGGTCACTATTCATCAGGATGTGGAACTATATGGGGCTAAATTAACTACCGAAGATGACCAGATAAATTATACCATAAAACCGGGAAGAGTTGCCTGGATTCAAATAGCTAGGGGTTCGGTAGTTTTAGGCGATCGCACTCTCAGTCAGGGAGATGGAGTCGCCATAACTCCCGCCGCCGATGAAACCCATATAATCCGATTAACCGGCACATCAGACCCGGCGGAAATCCTGCTATTTGATTTAGCCGTACCCTCAGATTATACCAACTAGAATATCATGGAAACAACACCCAAAATTTTGGCATTTGCTGGCAGTAAACGCGAGGCTTCTTTGCATAAAAAACTGGTCAAAATTGCTGCCGAAGGAGCCAGACAAGCCGGGGCGGAAGTTACTTTTATCGACTTCCAAGATTTGCCGATGCCCCTGTTTGACCAAGACTTGCAAGACCGGGAAGGATTACCGGAAACGGTGCTGCAATTTAAGCAATTATTAAAAACCCATCACGGCTTTTTAATTGCCTCTCCCGAATACAACAGTTCAATTACTCCTTTACTGAAAAATGCGATTGATTGGGCTTCCCGTTCAGAACCGGGAGAACCCCCTTTAGCCTTAACCTGTTTTCGCGGAAAAGTAGCTGCTTTAATGGCAACTTCTCCGGGTGGTTTAGGAGGTTTAAGGGGCTTGTTTCATGTGCGGTCTATTTTAGAAAGTATTGGTGTCTTAGTAATTCCCGAACAGAAGACTTTACCCAATGGCTATCAGATTTTTGACACCGATGGCAATCTGAAAGATGAACAACAACAGCAAGATGTGTTAAAATTAGGAGAGAGCCTTACTTCCCTACTTAAAAAATTGCTGTAAATATCCCCTTGAAATGGGGGTGCGTCAGAGATGATTTCCGCCTGACTTTATGCTTCAGGTCTGACGCTACCCCGAAGGGATGCCTATCTGGATTTAGTCAAAATGGTAATAAACTCAGATGAGTTTTGAAATAAGCGCTGAACCTCTAAGGGAAAATTAAGGTGGTTTTTCAGGGAAACCAAGAAATCCAAAAAGTTCCGAGACTCCCACACATGGAAATGAATGCTATAATCGCGTTTAATTAACTTTTTGACAATATCCTGAACCTGAGATTTATCAGTTTCTTTAAGCACTAATTCCGCCCATTCTTGATAGTGACTGACCTTAGAATTTTCGGGGCCTTCCTGATAATCTTTCAACAGATGTTCAAAGGAAGTAATAGGCCGATCGCTATCAAAAGAGTAGCGTTTGTCGGGAACCGCCAGATAGAGAATCCCGCCTTTTTTGAGAACCCGGAGTAGATTTTCAATGGTGGTAATCGGGTCTTGACAATGTTCAATAAAATGATTAGCAATGACAAAATCCTGGCTGGCTTCCTCAACAGTTTGGAGATGTTCTCCATTGTCAATAATATCAACCTCAACTAGAGGTTCATCAGCCAACTCAGGATAATGCCGTCTGAGGTCTGCTACCGAGAGGCGATCGACATATTTAATTCTGGCAGTTTCTGGTAAAGCTAGAGGGTGATTAAGCGCCCCCACTTCAATGCCATCTCCATGGAGATACTGATTAGCAAAAAATCTACGATACTGATACAGTAAGGGTTCCGCCTCTATAGTTTCCGTTGACATGGTTTCAATCGCCAAAATACTGTCGGGGACGTGGTGATTGTAGCTGAATTTAGTGTACGATCGCTAGAGAAATTGGCCATTGAGGAAATAGTAAATAGTGGTAATGGAAACCGGAGGGAGTCCTTGGTCTTTGACCCCAGATGAAACTAAAGCGATCGCACCGCCGCCGCATTTTATAATTATCGGAACCCAGAAAGGCGGGACAAATTCTCTGTATCAGTATCTCTGTCAACATCCGCAAATTATCCCTGCAGCCAGCAAAGAAATTCACTATTTCACCCTCAACTACCATCAACCACCCCAGTGGTATCAATCCCAATTTCCCCGCCTACCTCACCCCCAGCAACTAACTGGGGAAGGGTCGCCCTATTATTTATATCATCCCGCAGTTCCCCAGAGACTGCACCAGTATTCTCCCCAGGTGAAACTAATTGTGCTACTGAGGAACCCCGTAGACCGGGCCATTTCTCACTATTACTGGGAAGTGAAGCTAGGCTGTGAACCCCTATCCTTAGAAAAAGCGATCGCAGCGGAAGCCGGGCGGCTGGAAGGGGAACAAGAAAAACTCAGCGCCAACGGAACCTATTACAGTTTCAACCATCAACACTATAGTTACCTTGACCGAGGTATCTATGTCCAACAATTACAAAGATGGATGGCCATATTTCCCAGAGCCCAATTTCTGATTATCCGCAGTGAAGATCTATACACCCACCCCGACACCGTAGTTAACCAAGTATTTAACTTCCTAGACCTTCCCCCTTATCACCAAGGCAACTACAATCGCTACAATGCTGGGAACTATTCCCCAGTTTCCCCGCAGTTGCGCGAACAATTGGAGGCTTACTTCCAACCCTACAATCTCAAACTACGAGAATTTCTAGGCCAAGATTTAGGTTGGGATAGTCACGAGAAGTTAAACCTGTCAACTTTACCCCCCCAGGAGGTTAAACCCAAAACCGTGAGCGATACCATGAAAATAGACTATGAAGGCGCTTGGGATGACTACGCCCAAACGTGGGTAAGTACCAACCCCGACTTTAATCATATCGGTGATGAGTGGATTGGTAAAGCAGCAGGAGCGGCCCAATCACGGGCTGAGTATGAGCAAATTATAGAAAATACATTTATCGCCCCGTATATCCAGAAACAGCATAGAGTGCTAGAAATTGGCATTGGCGGCGGTAAAACAGCAGCCCTACTGCTGAAATATTGCGATCGCCTTACCTGTGCGGATATCTCCCATGAAATGTTAAAAGCTACCCGCGATCGCCTGGGAGAAGACAGAGTAAACTATGTAAAACTAGATGGCATTACCCTAGACGGCATTCCGCCAGCCTCCCTGGATGTATGTTTCTGTTATGACACCATGGTTCACATCGAACCCCGTGATATTTTTAACTATCTAACCCGCATTCCACCCCTACTAAAAGGCGATCGCCTGTGTATATTCCACCACACCAACACCCTCAGTGACCTCGGTTGGCAGAAATTCCTAGTAGATTGGGATCAGAACCTGCTGGGACGTAGACAAGGAACCGCCTTTTCCATAATGACCGACAACCTGATGGCTAAATTTCTCAGCCATATCGGCTACGAAATCTTACACAAAGACACCACCACCGTACCCCGTGACTGCGTTTGGATCTGTCGCGCCCCCGTTTCCCCCACAGTCAGTATCACTTCATAGCCCAACTATTCCTTGATTATGCGAGCATTATTCCTACATCCCAACTTTCCCGCCCAATATCGACATATTATCACCGCCCTGGGTGCAGACCCCAATAATCAAATCATTTTCGGTACCAAATACGAACGCCCAGAATGGAAAATTCCCGGAGTTACTAAAGCCCTATTCACCCCCAACCGGGACAGCGCCCCGGAAACTCACCAATATTTGCGGGGAATAGAAAGTGCTGTAATATATGGTCAAGCCGTCTATCGGATGGCTGAGAAACTCAAATCCATGGGTTTTGTTCCCGATATCGTCTGCGGTCACTCCGGTTGGGGTCCCACCCTCTTCATCAAAGAGGCCTTTCCCGATACCCCTTTACTGTGTTATTTCGAGTGGTTTTATAAGGCTAAAGGTTCCGATGCCGACTTTGACCCCGCCGACCCCCTCACCGTTGATGATATGGCTAGGATTAGAGTCAAAAATTGCCCGATTTTAATTGACCTATACTCCTGTGATTGGGGGATTTCACCCACCTATTGGCAGCGATCGCAATTTCCCTCGGAACTCCAATCGAAAATCTCCGTCATTCATGACGGCGTAGACACCACCTACTTTAAACCCGACCCCAGCGCTAAATTGGTACTACCTAATTTAGACTTGAGTCAAGTTGATGAGATAGTCACCTATGTAGCGCGTGGTATGGAACCTTATAGGGGTTTTCCAGAATTTATCGAAGCCGTGGCGTACATACAGGAAAGACGACCAAACTGCCATGTAGTAGTTGTCGGATCCGAGAGAGTTTGCTACGGTAAATCCTTACCCAATGGCATGAGTTACAAAGACAAAATGCTGGCTCAGATCCCCCTGGATCTATCTAGGATTCACTTTGTCGGTCCCTTGCCCTATGGCCAATACCTGAAAGTGATTCAAGCCTCTGCAGTCCATGTATACTTAACTCGACCCTTTGTATTGTCTTGGTCTATGATAGAAAGCCTTTCCACCGGTTGTCTAGTCATTGGTTCCGACACCCCCCCTATTCGGGAGGTGATTCAAGATGGCTACAACGGCTTACTGGTCGATTTCTTTTCCCCCAAACAAATCGCCGACCGGGTTGATGAGGTATTAGACCACCCCAACCGTATGGCAGATTTGCGAGTCCGAGCCAGGGAAACAGTCCTAGAGCGTTATGATCTGTCCAAATTGTTGTCAAAACAACTGCAACTGATCGAACAAGTCGCTCAAAAATCCCAGCCCACCTCTGGGGAACAGATTTCCTCCCAGCCAGTCATTGCATAGGCGATCGAGGTTTCCCTAACCCGAAACTTTGACCCCAGATTATCTAATTTTGCTACAGCAAAGTTAGTGGTCAGAAATAACATATAATTCCCATCAAATAGACCTTTGACTAGACGAAAAAAGGAGGAGTTCCCGGGCATAAAATCATATCTGAGCGAAATCTTATCAGCGTGCTTATAAGACCCTTTTGGGCTGAAACTGGCTGAAATAAGGAGTGGGCAGGAACATAGTAGGGATATATTTCGTCCCAACAGCAAGAGTACCCAAGATAATCTTTAAGAGTAATGATTACCAGACATTTCTGGAGAAATTGCCCCAAGAACCAATCATAATACACCCAAGCAATCCTAACCACACTACAGACATTGTAGACAGAACAGTGGGGAAGGGACTAGACTTGCTGACGGTAAAAAGGTTAAACTACTGCGGAACAATCTCTGGTGTTTCAGGCAGTGTCTGTAGTCCCAACGGATCAAAAAACATCATTGCGGAGGAGTGAAACAAAATGACATCTGGAAGAGGTCCAACCTTTTTAACTAGCGGACCTGATCAATATAATCAGGACGCACCTTTTGCCCCTAGACCAGACACAATCCTGGGTCTTGGAGGAAACGACACCATTTTCACCTCAACCCTGGGAGGTAGTCTGGTTTATGGAGATAGCCTAGTTGGCAGTGACCTTAGTGGAAATGATGTCCTGGTAGCTCGTGGCCCCGGTGACACCCTATTTGGTGGCCCTGGTAATGACTCTCTGTTAGGTCGTGCTGCTGGGGTGGCTTTAGTGGGTGGAGACGGTCGCGATACCATCGTCGCTGAACAACCAGCAACTCTTTATGGAGGAGCCGGAAGAGACTTGCTAGTTGCAGTCTCTGGCGGCAACCTCATGTTTGGGAATCAGGATGAAGACACCATATTAGGTGGTTTACAGGGTAATGACACCATCTACGGGGGTCAAGGAGATGACCTAATCGGTTTCTACAGCGCCTCTGGTCAGAGCAATGTTGGTCTAGTGGTTCCCCCAGCCGTTGGTGGTGCTAACCAAGGTAACAACTGGGTTAACGGCAACAAGGGCAATGACACGATTGTTGGGATCAACACCGGAGATAGTCTCTATGGTGGTCAAGATAATGACTCAATTGTCGGAGTTGGCAGCCTATCCTACCTTTCTGGGGATGAAGGTAACGACACCCTAAGAATTCAAAACCCCACAGGGTCTATTAGCCCCTTTGATCCTCAGACTGCCTTGGTTGGTATCACCCAAGTAACCATGATGGGTGGTGCTGGTAATGATTCAATTATAGGTCCCATCGGCAGATTCGGAGAAGGCCAGAACTTCCTAGATGGTGGTGCTGGTAACGATACGATTATGAGTTTTGCCGCTGAGGATACCCTATTGGGCGGCGAGGGAGATGACTTCCTATCCACTAACACTTCAGCGCAACTAACCACCCAGGGTATTAATAGTTCCCTATCAGGTTTTGCGGGAGGTAGCGTCCTAGATGGTGGTCCTGGTAACGATACCTTAGTATCTATATTTGCGAGTGACTCCCTATTTGGTGGTGAAGGCAATGATAGCCTGCTGGGGCGACGCTTCAGTATCATGGACGGTGGCGATGGCAACAACACCCTGAACGGTGGCGAGTGGTTGCGTACCGGTACTACTCCCCTAGAGGTTAGCCTGTTTGGTGGTGCTGGTAATGACTTAATTATCGGCGCACAAGGTACTATCACTAACGTTATCGCTGGTGGCGCTGGTGACGATACCATTGTATTGGGAACCACCAATGACATCCTGTTATCTGATACTGCCAATACGCTGGGTAATGACAGTATCACTGCAGCTAATCTTCAATTCTTTAGCGAAGGTAATGAGGGCGTAAGCATTACCAACCTTGAGGGTAACAATACCGTTGAGGGTAGTGAGCGCAATGACCTGATTAGAACCGGATCAGGTAATGACCTGCTGTTAGGTGGCGCTGGCGATGATACTCTCCTCGGTGGCGGTGGTAATGACTTCCTCTTCGGTGGTAGCGGTAATGATTTACTCGATGGTGGACCTGGAGATGATACCCTCGAAGGTGGCTTCGGTGTTAACACCTTAGTTGGTGGTGAGGGTAACAACCAGTTCTTCTATCGCTTCAGTGATGCGGTTAAAACCACTGGTGCGGACTTTATTACGGACTTTAATCAGAGTGGTGATGACCGCATGGTGTTTGTCAGAGACGCTAGTGTTGGTGGCTTTGGCTTTGCTCTGGTTCCGGGAATCAGCACCAATGAACTTGGACCGAACCAGTTTATTTACTTGCCAACTGGACTTTATCGCGATGCGGATGCGAACATTAATACTCCAGTGCTAATTTATGAACAAGCATCTGGTGTGCTGAAGTACGATGAAAACGGCAGTCTGGACGGAGGAGTATTTCCTGTTGCTCAGTTCGGTCAACTGCCGGATGGAACCTTCCCGCGTATTAACGCCAGTGACATTCTGATTATTTAGTGACATAGGGGTTGAGGAGCGATAGGCGATTGGGGGTGGCGTAAGCTACCAAAAACCAAAAGCGATCGCTTCTATCCCTGAAAAAGGCAAGACCTCAATCAATTCCCCCTATTCGGGGGAATTTTATTTTTATTTCGGAATTAACTGGTCATTTGTGGGCTACAATCGGGGAATGCTTCATCTAACTTACGAGTGTAAATTATGGCATGACCTACAGCCTCAGAGTTGCGGATATCCCTACGAGTGAGAGACCCCGTGAAAGATTAATGGCTTTGGGACCCCAGAGCCTCTCTACCGCAGAATTAATAGCCATTTTGCTGGGAACAGGTCAGGGAAAAGGGAAACTCTCGTCGGTTGGTCTGGGACAATACATATTAAAGGAACTCAGCCAGTGTGAGGAAGATCCCCTTTCGATGATGCGAAATATCAGCGTCGGGGAACTTACTCAAATTCACGGAGTAGGTCCGGCTAAGGCTACTACTATCCTAGCTGCGATCGAATTGGGAAAGCGAGTCTTTCTATCTAAACCCCCCGAATTGACGGTCATTGACAGTCCCCTGGTGGCTGCTAATGCTCTCAGCCATAATTTGATGTGGCAGACACAAGAAAGATTTGCTATCTTGTTAATGGATGTGAAAAACCGCCTATTGGGAACTAAGCTGTTGACCATAGGAACGGCTACAGAAACCCTGGCTCATCCCCGTGACATTTTCCGGGAGGTACTCAAACACAATGCCACCCGTCTGATTATTGCTCATAATCACCCTTCAGGAAATGTTGAACCTAGTTATCAAGATATTGAGTTGACCCGCCAACTTCTGGAAGGGGGTCAATTATTGTCTTTACCTATCCTGGACCACCTGATTTTGGGGAATGGTAATTATGGGAGTATTCGCCAAACGACAAAGTTATGGGAAGAATACCCCCAAGGAGACTAGGGAATTATTTGTCGGAAATGGGGACTGATTCATTAATCAGTAAACCGACGGGGAAATACTGGAGAATTTGACTTACGAGAATGTTGGGACTGGCGGCTATGTCATGATTGACGATCGCTTCATGCCAATTGGACCCACTACCTTCTGGAACAATTATAGCGGTATCTCCCCAAATATCACCTAGGGGAAATTGAGGGGGTTCTATAACATCGGTCAAAAACCTCGGTACAATGGCGATCGCTGTCTGTTTACCATGACTGCGCGCAAAGGCAATAATGCGATCGCTATATTTACCAGTTACCGCTACAGGTTGATAGTCTCCCTGTTGGAATACCTCCAGATATTCCTGTCTGGCTTGTAAAACCCGCGCAATTAAAAACAACTTTAAACGACCATCTTCCCAAGTCGCCATTAAATCATCAATTAAATTCTCCATTCCGGTGCGCGATCGTCGCTTAATTTCCTGGAGATAGGACAGGCGACCATCAAAATCGACGGGACGACGGTTATCTGGATCAACTAAACTTAAATCCCATAATTCTGTCCCCTGATAAATATCGGGTAGTCCAGGACTGATTAACTTGAGTAGAGTCTGAGACAGGGAATTAAACACCCCATAAAAAGCGACTTTTTCTTGGAAGGGTCGGAACTCCTGCCAAAATTTATTATCCTCGGAGAAATCCAGGATTTGCTCGACAAAATTCACAAAGCCATTTTCATAATCAGTATCTGGTCGTAACCAAGCCGTATGTACTTTAGCTTCCCGGACTGCTTTAACGACATAATCTTTAATCCGTTGGATATACTCAGGATATTCTTCTTCTAGGAAGGGGAAAGAACCGACCAAAGTCTGATAGAGGAAATATTCATCATTGCGATCGGGAATTATCTTGCTATCAATTTTGGTTTTATGAACAAGGTTCAACTGTGACCAAACCTTCACCCTTTCTTCCCACTGATCAGGTATTTCTGAAATCACATTTAAACGCGATCGGACATCTTCCCCTCGCTTGGTGTCATGGGTAGCCGTCGCATTCATGGCATGGGGCCAACTGTGCAGACGTTGCTGATTAAACTCGTGGAATTCTTCCAGAGAAATACCGAAATGATTAGGCGCACCTCCCACCTCATTTAACGCCAAAAATCGGTAATAAACATAAAACAGAGTATCTTCAATTCCCTTAGCCGTTAACGGACCGGAAAACTGCTGCAATTTCATCACAAAACGCAGCCACAACTGTTGATTTTCCTCACTCAAAAACTCATCATAATCAAGAAACAGGAACTTTTCCATCAAATTAAGCTCATTCAAAAGTTCCGGCAATTTCCCCTTAGCTTCCCGAATCGCCTGTTGCACATAGGCGCGGTCATCGTCTCCCACACCTTCCTGATTAATATAAGTCCGATAGACCGGAAACCTGACCAAAAACTCCATAATCGCAGTTTTTAGACCTGCTAAAGTGAAATCTCGTCCGTAGCGATAATCACCACAAACTTGCTTGAGTAACTGTGCCAAATTATCAGCATCTCCCGCCAAATTCTTATCAGCAATTAGCCGTTTTTTCGCCACCAATAACTCATTATAATCTCGGTTAAGTCCAGTCATTTCGGCATAGATTTGATTAAACCTTTCCTGATTTTTACTCTGGCAAAATAAGCCATTGACATAATTCAAAAACTCATAACCACTGGTTCCTTGAATCGGCCAGTTAGCGGGTAATTTTTCGTCTAATTCCAGGATTTTTTCAACGACAATATAAATCTCTCCGGTTTTTTCCCGCAGCCACCGCAGATATTGAACTGGGTTATAAAGTCCATCAATATGGTCAATTCTTAATCCGGTAAATTTACCGGACTTGACCAACTCACCAATTAAATCATGGGTGCGTTGAAAAACCTTATAATCTTCGACCCTAACACAAATCAATTCATTAACGGTAAAAAAGCGGCGATAGTTTAATTCTTCTGCGCCGACCTTCCAAAATGACAGGCGGAAAAATTGATCAGATAACAGGTTATCCAAGAGATTAAAACTCTCCCTTTTCCCGGTATCCCCATTAAAGAAATCAAGATTTTCGTCAATGAATTTCTGAATCTCTGGATTATCTTGATAAATTTCCCACAGCAGTTTTTTGACAAATTCCGCCTGGTCTCGTCGCTGCTGGCTAGAGGTTTCGGAGGGAATATTTTTGAGGATATACAGAACCCCCAACAATTTAATTACATCAGGGTGACGGTTTCCTAGGGTTTGGGAAAGGGTGTTAATTTTATAGCTGATGAGGGTAGCATAGGATTCAATTCTGAGGGGGAATTTGAGATGGTAATAATTGACACTTAACCCGGATTCATTATAGGAAAGTTTCAACTCTCCGTTTTCTAAACAGTTGCCATAAAAGTCTCCCAATAATGGCGCTAGGACTCGTCCTTTGATGTTTTCATAAGCCTGATCCCAATCAATTTCAAAATAATCAAAATATTCGGAATCTGGCCCATGTTCTAACACATCCATCAATAGCTTATTTTCGCTATCATAAGCCATGTGGTTAGGGACGATATCTTGAACCCATCCCATGTCGCGTTTTTGGATTTCTTCGATTAACTCATCAAAGGTTTCTGGGGAACCTAATTCGGGGTTAATTTGGTTGGGGTCAACGACATCATAACCATGGGTACTACCACTTCTGGCTTTAAAAATTGGGGAAGCATAGATATCGGAAATGCCTAATTCTTGCAGGTAAGGCAGAATTTTTTGGGCATCTTCAAAATCAAAATTAGGGTTAAATTGGATTCTGTAGGTAGCAACAGGAATACGCATAATTTATGTCGAGGGAAGTAGTAGTTGGGTGAATGGATGTTTAACAGATGTTTAACAGTTGTAGAGGATACAACTTTCGGGGTTTAGGGTAATTTCCTGGGAATTGTTAATGGTATCAGGAAGATGAGAACCTGGACCCATCCATATAGAATCAGAGGAATCTAACTGTTTGTGCCAAGTTTGACCGGAATTCTGGAAATGGTAGGTGACTGGTTGTTTATTAAAGTTCAATATACACAGAATTTGAGAGTTATCAGTCCACCGATGGGAAGATATTAGTTTTTGGGATTCGTGGCTGGTGACTTTTTGGCTTTGGCGATCGCCTTTTTTAATAGCGGGAATCTCATGGCGTAGGCTAATCAGTTTTTTATAGAAACCTAAGAGGGTTTTATGGTGTCCCTGGCTGCGTTTTTCCCAATGGAGAATAGATTGCTTAAAGGTCTCAAGACTTTGGGCATCTGGGGGTTCTCCGACGGCGTGAAACTCCTCAAATTCCGATTTTCTCCCCTGGCGAACTGCCTCAATTAAATCGGGGTCGCTGTGGCTGATAAAATACAGAAATGGGGCTGTTTCTCCGTACTCTTCGCCCATAAATAACATAGGAATATAGGGAGATAACAAGACGGTGGCGGCGGCTAATTTGAGGGCTTCCAAGGATGCCAGTTGAGACAACCTTTCTCCTAACATCCGGTTGCCAATTTGGTCATGATTTTGACAGCATACCACAAATTGAGAGGGAGGGCGCGAGCCTGCATAACTACCATGATAGCGATCGCGATTAGGGGAATAATCCCAGGAGTAGACAAAACTCTCGGATAGGGCTTTAGCCAAATCGGCACATTTGCCAAAATCCTTATAATACCCGGTCAAATCTCCAGTAATTAAGGTTCTCAAAGCATGGTGAAAATCATCACTCCATTGGGCATCAATCCCATAACCTCCCAGGTTTTTGGGGTTAATAATTCTCACGTCATTTAAATCACTTTCAGCGATTAGGTAAAACTGGCGACCCTGTGCCTCAGATAGTGCGGCTACCCGGTCGGACATTTCCTCTAAAATATGTTTAGCGCCAAAGTCATAAATAGCATGAATTGCATCTAATCGCAGCGCGTCAATATGATAATCGCGGAACCAATAGAGAACATTCTCTAAGACGAAATTCCGCACCCCCGGACTACCCGCATCATCATAGTTAATGGCACTTCCCCAGGGTGTTTGATATTTAGAAGTAAAATAAGGTCCGAAATCACGGGTATAATTCCCCTCCGGTCCGAAGTGGTTATATACCACATCCAAAACCACAGCCATTCCCTGTTTATGACAGGCATTAACGAGAGCTTTTAATCCTTCTGGTCCCCCATAGGAAGTCTGAACACCGTAGGGATAAACGCCATCATAACCCCAGTTCCGACTACCAGGAAACTGCGAAACAGGCATTAATTCAATGGCGGTAATTCCCAACTCTAATAACTCAGGAATGCGGGAAATAACAGCTTGAAAAGTACCCTCTGGGGTAAAAGTGCCAACGTGCAATTCATAGATAATTAAATCAGCCAGTGGGACTCCTGACCAGTTGCTATCTTCCCAATGAAAGCCATGATGATCAACTACCTGAGAGGGTCCGTGTACATCTTCTGGTTGCGACTGAGAGGCGGGGTCAGGTCGAATGGTATCGCCATCAAGTTGATAACGATAGCGAGTCCCTGGTGGTACATCAGAAACGGTCACCCGCCAGTATCCCTGAGAATCCTTAGTCATGGGAACTAGCCGAGGTGATGGTGTCTCGATTTGCAGATTGACAGTTTCTCGAAGGGGGGACCAGACGACAAATTCACAGCGATCGCCTCCTAGATAGTTGGCACCTACTTTCATAGTCTTAGCTCGCAGTTCAGGTTTACAATTTAGGTTCGGACTCCGGGATTTTTACGGGTAGGGATACCTCCATAGGTTGAGTAGTTTCTGAGGGGATAGACTCAGCAGCAGAGTGACCAAATTTGAACTTATCAGCCAAGATATCTCTCTGATTGACCAGATAGATACTGACCAAGGTTAATCCCACCCCCATTGACTGTAAAGGAGTGAGTACCTCTCCCAAAAACAGATTACCAAATAGCAGGGCAAAAATAGGGGTTAGGAAAGTGAGGGAACTGAGGCTAGTTAGGGAACCACTAGAAGCGAAATAAAAGAATAAGCCATAAGCGATCGCACTACCAAAAATAGTCGAATAAGCGATCGCCATCCAACCGCCGCCATCAATATTAACCCATTGGTCAGCTTCCCAGCCACCGGACAACATAAATAGAGGCAAACCGCCAATAATCATGTGCCAACCCGTCCCCACCACCGGGTCACAGTGGCGACACACTCCCCGGACTAAAACCGTCCCCACCGCCATTGACAAAGCGGCCAATAGCATCAACCATTCCCCACTTTCTAATATTGGCGAGGTGACCATTTGTTCTGCTGGTAGTAAGTTAAACCACCCCAAAATCAACTGATCCGGTAAACCGATGGCACTAATACCAATCACCCCAATGACCAACCCTAACCATCCCCAAAAGCGGATGCTTTCATTAAACAGCCACAGACAGAGAATGGCTACCGCCAGAGGTTGGGTGTCAATCATCACCGAACCCAAACCCGCATTAGTTCTCACCAGTCCCTCAGCCAGGAATCCTTGAAATAAAGCGCCATCGACCAAAGCAAATAAGCCAATCCATAACCAGGCTTTCCAGGTTTTAGGTTGAGGTCTTCCTTGGATTAAGCAAAATAACAGAACCAACACCCCCGCCGGAACCAATCTCATCCCCGCCATAAATAGGGGTGTAGTGTGGGGAATTACCCCTTTCATGGCTACCATTGCCGTACCCCACAGGAAAAATGGCGCGATCAGCAATAATGGTTTCAAGGGTAAATCCGTGTTGGTCTGCTTTGTTAGCATTGGCAAGTTTTCTCCCAGGAATCTTTGAAGTTTGCACTCACCCGATTTCGTTGGGGGTGAGTTGTGCTATTTATAGCAGTAGACACAAGATGAAACCTAGATGGTGGCCTTTTGATGTCCGGTGTTCCCGATTCCCTGTCCGCTGCTATATGTAGTTTTGTTAAGTTACTGTTTCTATGATAGGGGTTAACTGCCAAAAAGTCTACTTTAGCTGAGAACATCGGCTAAGACAGCCCCCCGTGGGATTATACTTAAATAAGGTGGCTGTACTCCTCGATATATACGAGGTGTTTAGCTTTAGCCCATTTTAGCTGTTTGCTGGTCTCGGCGATACCCGTCCCATTTGATTAAGCCCCAAAAGTTCATGATTTGGCCATTTAAGTCTCGTTTTCGTAAACAAATTGCTCGCATCGAAATTAGTGGTGCTATTGCTGGTGATACCCGCAAGCGGGTTTTAGAGGCACTGAAAACCGTTGAAGAACGGAAATTTCCCGCGCTACTGCTGAGGATTGATAGTCCTGGCGGCACAGTTGGCGACTCCCAGGAAATTTATAGCGCCCTTAAATCTTTAAGAAAAAAAGTCAAAATTGTGGCTAGTTTTGGTAATATTTCTGCCTCTGGTGGTGTTTATATTGGCATGGGGGCTGAACATATTATGGCTAATCCTGGCACTATTACAGGCAGTATTGGTGTAATTTTGCGGGGAAATAACTTAGAAAGACTACTGGAAAAAGTTGGCGTTTCTTTTAAGGTCATAAAATCAGGACCTTATAAGGATATTTTAGCTTTTGACCGGGAATTAACGGAACCAGAACAGCAAATTCTTCAAGAATTGATTGATACGAGTTATCAACAGTTTGTCAGCACTGTGGCTGAGTCTCGAAATTTGGAAATTGAGGCGGTGCGATCTTTTGCTGATGGGCGCATTTTTACGGGAGAACAAGCCCTACAGTTGGGGGTGATCGATCGCTTGGGGAGTGAAGAAGATGCGCGTCGATGGACAGCGGAAATGGTCAATCTTGACCCGGATAAAACTGAATGCTGTACCCTGGAAAAGCCGAAATCTTTATTAAATCGGGTTCTCAGTAATAATCTGGCGGCGACTAACAGGATCTCGGATGCCCGAAATTGGGTAGAATTTGAGTTGTCTACCAGTGGTTTACCCCTGTGGCTGTATCGACCTTAAACATTCCCACGCAGGGGGTTAAGCAATCACAGGCGAGGTGGTGTTTGACCACCCGTTAACCTATACTACTAAGCATCATAGGAGGATTTGGCGTGGAGTGGCAAGTTCGAGCGATTCGTGGCGCGACGACAGTTAGGGAAAATTCCATTGACGCAATTCGCGAAGCGGTGACGGAACTACTGGATGAATTGGAAACTCGCAACCAGTTAGATCCAGAACAGATTATCAGTACGACTTTTTCTGTGACTCGCGATTTGGATGCGATTTTTCCGGCGGCGATCGCCAGAGAACGTCCCCACTGGCAAAATGTTCCCCTGTTGGATGTCCAGCAAATGTATGTCAAGGGTAGCCTAGAACGCTGTATTCGCGTACTCGTTCATGTCAATTTTCCCAGCCACAAAACTCAAGTACATCATCCCTATTTACGAGGTGCAAAAAACCTCCGCCCTGACTGGAGTTTAACATCCTTAAATCATTGATCAAATCATGCCCCAGCCAGGGGAAATGGTGCGTCAGTTGTTGATCACCGGGTTGTCATGACGATTTCCTGGCTTTGACGCACCCTACCATCCTACGAGTTGGAGGATAGAGACCCTAGGGGTTTTTGGGTGGGAATACCAACAGGACGGGGAAAGCGATCGGGTGTGGGTTTAATTTTCCGTAAATAGACGCAGTGGCGGACACTTTCGGTTACAGGAGTGACAAAGGATTCCACGGAGTCTAGTTTACCGCCCAAGGGAGCGATCGCATTTTGTAGCTCCTGCTGTTCTGGGGGGGTCCATTGACCGCGATATAGTACCGCCACGCCGCCAATTTTGAGTAGGGGTAAACTATATTCAGCCGCCACGGTAGCAGCAGCGACAGCGCGTAAGACGACCAGATCATAACTTTGGCGATGGTCGGACTGTTGAGCGATCGCTTCTACCCGTCCCAAATAGGGGATAGCATTTTCCAGACCCAGACGAGGGATGAGAGTTTGTAAAAAAGCAATTTTCTTACCGGTACTATCAAGCAATGTAACTTCGGCTGTGGGAATAGCGATCGCGATCGGAACACCAGGAAAACCCGCGCCAGTACCAATATCAATCACCCGCAAAGGCAATTTATCCCCGGACAACCAGGGTACGACCCCCCGCAAAGAATCCCATAAATGCTTTTCCCAAAACCCCACCGGATCAGTAATGCGGGTTAAATTAAGCCGTTGATTACCCGCCAAAATCTGCTCATAGAGTATATTAAAAATTTCCAGTTGGCGATCGCTAGGTATCCAACCCAGAGTTTCCCAACCTTCCGACTGAATTTCCCCCAAACCCAATTCCTCCAACACTATCGTTACACCACAGCCGGATCAACATTTTTCAGCAAAGTCTGCGGATCAGCAGGTTGCAAATTGCCATGATCAAGTCGCCAACAACAATCTGCAATTTCCAACAGATCCCCCGCATCATGGGTAACAACCAATAAAGTCCAGTGAGATTTTAACTTGTCCAGCAAAGCCACCAACTGCCGCCGCATTGACCAATCTAAACCCGCTGTCGGCTCATCTAACATCAATAAATGAGGTTGTCTGATTAATTGTACCGCTAAGGCTAACCGTCGCTGCTGTCCGCCACTGAGGGAATGGGGAGCCTTTTCTAAGGATAGACTCTCTAACCCCACTTCCCCCAAAGCATTTTGCATCATATCGAGTCTGATTTCTGGGTGTCCCAGTCGCAACTCTTCCAAAATCGAACCACCGCAGAAATGTCGCTCCGGGAACTGAAACACTAAACCCGCGAGTTGTGGTAGTTGTTCAGAAGTTAACTCCTGTTCACGCCAGCGAATATCCCCTTTCGTTTTTTGAGCCAGACCCGCTAAAATTTCTAGTAATGTACTTTTACCAGAACCGCTACGGCCCACAATCAAGCCTAACTGTTGCGGAGGCAGTTCTAAATTAATATTATTCAGAATGGGAGCATTGCAGGCGGCCGGATGATAAAGCAAATTTCTGATATATAGCATTTGGAGGAATTCTAAATGTTACTCAAACCTATCAATCCTGGCACCAACTAGGTGCAGATGATAGCATGACTCGATTAACCTAGGGGCTGAATTTTGGCAAAACTCCAGCCCATTAGCATTTTCAAGGAAAGATCCCTATGATTAGCTTATCAAATCTTATAAAATCCATTCACTCCAAAACTATCACCCTGTTTGGTATTACCCCTATTGCGATCGCTCTGTTATCTTTAACTGCTACTGCGGCTGACCCCTTCCGCACTAATAATCCTAGGGTTATGGGTGAACAAACCGAAGCCGCCTTTCGGGCTATGTTTGAGCGAGGACACTATGTTGAGGCGCAAAAGTACCTCAAACAGGCTGAACAGCTTGGTACTAACGAACCAATGGTTTTTGCTCTCCAAGCCTCTCTAGCTTATCAGGCTCAAGACTGGGATGCTATGAAACGCTACGCCGACCGAACTCTGCAAACTGCTCAATCTCTTATGGTTTCTGACCCTCTACGGGGAAATCTCTATATGGCGGTGGGTCATTTTTTACAGGGTGCTTATATTGTCCAAACTCAAGGAACTATTAAGGGGGCTCCCCAGGCTTTAAATAAGCTGCAAACTGTGCTACGATTGATGAATGCCGCCGAACAAATTGATCCTCAAGACCCAGAGCTAAATTTGCTCAAGGGATATATGGATTTATTTCTCGGTTTAAATTTGCCTTTTTCTGACCCCATGGCTGCTGTAGAGCGCCTGGAACGTTACGCAGGTCCTCGTTATCTCGCCCTTTGGGGAATTGCGATCGCCTATCGCGATCTTGACCAATTAGACCGGGCTTTAACTATTGTTAACCAAGCCTTAGAAGAAGTGCCTTTTCATCCAGAATTGTTCTATCTCAAGGCTCAGATTCTCGCCTCTCTCGGTAGGCAGAAAAATGACCCTCAGCTATTGAATGCTGCTTACCAGAGCTTTAGTGTAGCATTATCACAACCTGATCAACTTCCTAGGCTGACTGTCGCTCAGATTTTTTATGAGCAGTGCAAAACACTTAATAATATTGACAGCTTAGACCGCCCTTGTCATCCCCTACGCAATACCATCAGAGATTATAATAGTTTATGGGGACCTACTCAGTTACCGCCTTTATAACAGCCTGATCAACCCCCCCCACTAAATCTATCTGCCTTTCCCCATAAGTCGCGGTTATTTTAGGTAATATCATGGCAGACTGGGGGTAAATATGCCTTAATCATGACCAAAAATAGAGAGGTTTCATCTGGTATCATGGATGTAAAGTTTAGAGAGTTTAATCAATTTGATGTCTGGATTTGGTTAAGGTTTAGCACCATTCCTTCCATGATAGAAAGACAGTATATTGAGGAGGTTTTTAATTCCTGGTTTTTGTTGGGAAAATTGGGGGGATTTAATGCCGAAAAATTGCAGGTGCAAGAAGTGGGGGTTGACCTCAATTATATGACTTATGAGAATGACAGAAATCATGATGCTATGATGGCACTCATGCACAATATGGGGGAAGTAGAATATGAGGGATTGTGGGCGCGTTGTTGGTTTGATTTGGGAACCAGTGATGCTTTGGCTTTGGATGTTTTGATTAATTCTTTGGAACAACTCAGCGAAGATTATGTCACGATAGAAGAGTTAATTATTGGGGGACAAAATCAAGATTGGCCGGTCTCAACGAATCGCCATGATCCTGATTTTGCTAACGATGGTATCTCTTGAATGCTGCCGATAAAATCTAATTAACTCAGAATCATGGCTAAACCGAAAATTAGGGTAATTGCATTAGGATTAATTGAGGATAACGATCGCATTTTGGTGTCTCAGGGATACGACCAGGAAAAACAAATAACCTTTTATCGTGCTTTAGGAGGAGGTGTAGATTTTGGCGAACATAGTCGAGATGCACTCCGACGAGAATTTCTCGAAGAACTCAACGCGGAAATTACTGATATAGAATACCTAGATTGCCTGGAAAGCATTTTCGTTTATAATGGTAGTCAGGGACATGAAATTATCCAACTGTATCGATGTAAATTTGCTGATCGCCAATTTTACCAACAGGAACAAATCCCATTTAAGGAAGGCGATCGCCAAAAATTAGCCCTCTGGGTTCCCGTGGAGAGATTTAAGTCAGGAGAAGCTCAACTTGTTCCTGAAGGCTTTATCAAATTCCTGGGATAGTCCTGTCCTTATACTCAATCGGTGATCAATCATGTCACATCAACAACACCATCAACATCAACATCAACATCAACATCACGACCACAACCATGATGTTGAAAAACAAGTTAACCCGATTATTGCCAAACTCAAGGCGATCGCCCAGCCGAGGGTGTGGGGACCCATTGGTGTGATTTCCCTAGTGAGTATATTTGTATGGGAAGTTTCAGAAAATCCCGAACTCTATCGGATTGACTGGGAACCGGAAACCTCCGAAAGCGGACTATCTCCGGAAGAATTGGCGATCGCTGCCGAAATTGACAGTTCAGGCTTACTACTCGAAGAGTTACGCCGAAACAACCCGGAGGATGTTAGCCTATTTAACAATCCTATCCAAGGCGGAGAAGACGTATTCGAGGAAGTTCGCCGCCGTAACTCTCGGTCCGATCAAAATACCCAAACCCAGAGTTCCCGAAATTTGCGATCGAGTGAAGCAACAACCACCCTACCTGAACCATTCCCCGAAACCACAGCCACCAGTCCCTTTAATGCTACCAGCCAGGCTCTGCAAAATGCCCAAAATTCCCCAAATAATAGACCTGCATCCTTTGGTTTATTAGGGTGGGGAACCCCAGCTAACCAGGAGGACAATCAAGAAACCCTAACTAACTCCCCCTTAGCACCCACCCCACTACAGGCGGCGATGGGTCAGTCTTTCTCATCATCAACAAGTGAATCCGAAGGCGAAACCCAAACCCAAACTCAAGGGATGTTCAACCCTCTGATAGTCACTGGAAGCAGCAATAGTCAGGTGGCTACCCCATCATCGACAAATGGGGATAATAACACCGCCTCTGGTATTCCTCTACCCGCATACGCACCCCCAGTTCAAATTCCCGAAGCCAGTTGGGTGGTTCCCAGAACCGTAGCCCCCATTGATGGAACTAATGCAGCCACTGTTGATGTAGCGCCTAACCCATATCAAACTAACCGTTCCCTACCTCAGCCCTTATCTGGAACCCAGCCAGGTGGTTTACCACCAGCACCCGTGCTACCTCCCAACCGCGCTAACCCCCACGGACAATATAACTACACCGGAACTAATCCTTTTGGGCGCAATCAGCAGCCTCAGACGGACAATTCTGGTGGTTTTCCCAACTTTCAGCCCGCCACCCCCAATCCCAATAACTATGTGGTCGGTCCCACCAATTTAAACCCAAATAATCAAAATCAAGTGATCCAGCAACAGGCTCCCTTTACTTCTCCTCGCAGCACTCCCGGTCGCGTGATTGGCGGTGGTAGAATCAACAGTTTCTCTAACCCCTAGAAGTTAAGTTTTATGAGGTTTTGAGTGTTTCTACTTAATTCCGAGTTAAACTTTGGCTAAACTCTATGGAGCAATAGGTTGTGTCTACATCTATCCAGTTTATCGATGGACTTGACGAGGAACTGGGTGGGGTTAGCCTCCGCAAACGCCGAGACAGCAACACCAAGATTGTCGTTTTAGTCTTTAAACAACTCAAGGCGATCGAAAAACTCAGGGCTTATCGCAAACAAATTAGCCATTTATGGCTCCGGGATGAAGAAGGAGAAATCCGCGTAAGTCCCACAGGTGTTAAGTTCTTCTATGTGGGAGATGATGAACTCTCGAAAGCAGAATGTACTTTTGAGGTTGATTCTGAGGATATTTTTGGGCGGGTGATGAGATTTTTGCATCGCTACGCTGATGACCATGGCTTTGAGTATAGTGCCAATTGATTCTTGATACTCCCCGCCCTTTCCGAGGACGGGGCTTGCATATCACAAAATTGGGTTTTTGTCAATAGGGGGGAAAATGGCGCTGCGATTTTCTCGGAAAACTCGTGCATCGGGAATTTTCAATTTTGCTGAGATACAGCTTGTTCACCAGTCGCTTAATACATTGCCCTCACCCTAAATCCCTCTCCCAGAAAGGGAGAGGGACTTTGTAATACATTGCCCTCACCCTACACCTCTCTCCCAGAAAGGGAGAGGGACTTTGTAATACATTGCCCTCACCCTACACCTCTCTCCCAGAAAGGGAGAGGGACTTTGTAATACATTGCCCTCACCCTACACCTCTCTCCCAGAAAGGGAGAGGGACTTTGTAATACATTGCCCTCACCCTACACCTCTCTCCCAGAAAGGGAGAGGGACTTTGTAATACATTGCCCTCACCCTAA
>NZ_JARPLU010000008.1:0-9806 GCF_032349615.1 Limnospira sp. PMC 1279.21
TCTCCATCCCCACGACCATCTTAATAAACCCGCCCTATGGTTCAGCTTAGAAACCAGGTTTCTTTGAGAAACCGGGTTTCTTGACCTGTGGGGGGAGAAACCCGGCTCTAATTGTTAATTATTAATTATTAATTATTAATTTCTCCATCCCCACAACCATCTTAATAAACCCGCCCTATGGTTTCTTGACCTGTGGGGGGAGAAACCCGGCTCTAATTGTTAATTATTAATTATTAATTATTAATTTCTCCATCCCCACAACCATCTTAATAAACCCGCCCTATGGTTTCTTGACCTGTGGGGGGAGAAACCCGGCTCTAATTATTAATTATTAATTATTAATTATTAATTGTTAATTTAGCGCACTAAACAAAAACTAAAGGTTTATCCTTTAAGGGGCTAAACGCTTCAGCGTCGAAGCGGTAGAGGGTGGCGGGTCGTCCTGCGCCGCGAGAGGTTTTGATACCCGTGTCACACAGAAAGCCTAGCTTGAGTAAACGGGCGCGAAAATTGGAATAGTCCGAGAAACCCTCACCTAAAACTGTTAGATAAAATTGGTATAATTCCCCTAGGGTAAAGAGTTGTGGAAGTACATCAAAAGCCACCGGACTGTATTCTAACTTATTACGCAGGCGACGATATCCATATTCTAAAATCTGATTATGGTCAAATGCTAGAGATGGTACTTCTTGTATGGGATACCAAGCTACCCCCGTTGATTGATTAGGAATTAATTGCGCTTCCTCAAATCTAACTAGGGCAAAATAACTCACAGATAGATAACGGACATTATAACTCCCTGCACTTTCTCGCGGATCGCGATGAGGTCCGCCAAAACTATAAAGCTGTTCTAAATAAAGGTTTTCCACCTTAATTTTTTCATCTAAAATCCGATAAGCCGCATCTTCTAAGGATTCCCCTTGACGCACTAAGGTTCCCGGAAGACTCCAACGATCGCAAAAAGGTTCCTGTTGTCGCATTACCAATAATACCAACAGGCGATGAGCCGCTGTATCAATCGAAAAAATAATATTATCCACTCCCACCTTAAAGTCAGCGAGGGGGTGGCTAGTCGATGGTTGTGGGGAATTTCCTGCCATATTCAGGACTGCTGGCCAGAACTAGATTGATATAAATTTTGGCGCGCGATATAATCAGCCACCGCGCCCGGAATGGGATTAGGATCACCTGCTTGGCGAAAATCAGTGGAGGAAACAGGTAAACCCTGCCAATTGGCGATCGCTACTTTTCCCCCTAACTCTCGCAGTTTCGCCAAATCAGGGTCTTCAATGTCGTAGCCTGGTCGGGGAACCACTAATAAGTTAACCTCACCCAACAGATCATTAATTTTATACCAACGGGGTATCTGTGATACCAAATCTGAGCCGATAACTAGGGTAAAGTCGTCATTAAGCCAAGATTTCCGAGCCCGGTGGACCGTCTCAATCGTGCGGCGACTGCTAAGTTCTGGTTTCAGCAAAATATTAGTTTGGGGTGGATAAATTGAGTTAATCAACACCTCTAGCATAGCTTGTCGATGTTCCAGGGAAGCGCCATGAGACTTAAAAGGGTTATCAGCAGCCCAGACCAACACGCGATCGAATCTCTGACCTAGTTGAGTTAAAATAGACTGGTGGCCTTCTGTGGGAGGATCGGCACTGGTTCCAAACAGGGCAATTTTGCTCATAGATTAATGCTCATCACTGGGTTTATTATCTCTATATGTAGGGAGACTCGCAAGAATAATCAAGATCCTTCCGTAACCACAATTGTAATTATTGTAGTCCCAAATAAGAACTTACAAAATACCCCTTATGGCTAAAGAATTGGCGATTGAAACCCGGGGACTAACCAAACAATTCGACCGTCATATAGCAGTTCATGACCTTGACCTACAGGTGGCGGCGGGGGAAGTTTACGGACTGATTGGCCCTAATGGGGCGGGAAAAACTACCCTACTGCGGATGCTGGCTACTGCAGAAGAACCCTCAACCGGAGAGATTTATATTCACGGAGAAAGGCTATTACGCGATCGCACTAATCCCACTTTAAAGCAGTATATTGGCTATCTCCCTGATGATTTTCCCCTTTATGATGATCTGACAGTTCAGGATTATCTCGACTATTTCGCTGGATTATATTATCTCCGAGAACCTAAGCGATCGCAACGGATTTATGAAGTTTTAGAATTAGTGGACCTTAGCCATAAACGCCATAGCTTAATTGCTACCCTATCTCGGGGAATGAAACAAAGGTTAAGTTTAGGGCGGACAGTAATTCATCAACCCCTCTTGCTGTTACTTGATGAACCTGTTTCTGGGTTAGACCCCATCGCCCGCCAACAGTTTCGCGACATCATTAAAACCCTGCGAGAAGCTGGAATGACAATTCTCATTTCTTCCCATGTTCTCAGCGATTTAGAGGATTTTTGTACCTCGATAGGCATTATGGAACTTGGCTATTTAGTCGAGAGTGCATCTTTAGCCGAACTCTATCAGCGCCTGAGTAATCAACAAATTTTTATTTCCACTCTCGGATCTGTTAATCCCTTAGTTACACATTTGAAAAATTGTGCCAACATAGAAGAGTGGGAAGTAATTCCCGGCAGTCAACAAGTACGGGTGCAGTTTACTGGTGATTTAGAAACCCAGGCCCTTTTATTGCGATCGCTCATAGATGCAGGTTTACCCATTACCCAATTTTATCCCACCCAGGATAATTTAGAATCAATTTTCTTGAAATTGGGACATAAACAGGCATCTTAAAAACGCCCCAAATTAACCACCTATCCTTAACTTGAGGGAATCATGATAATACCTAATTTGATGGCATTTGTAGCTAACTGGAATCCCCAGTTAATTCGAGAACTAAAAGGCAGACTCAAACCTCGCAGTATTACCTTAGTTAGTAGTGTTTCTCTCCTCAGCCAAGCACTGCTGATATTCTTCTTTTCTGCTCAATTACCCACCGAAAAAAGTCCCTATGGGAGATATATCATTGACTCTAAACAGTTCCCCATAGTTATTGAATGGCAAACCTGGTGGAATGATATATTTCTGACCATGAATTGGATTTTACCCATGGCTTTAATGTTGGGTGGCGTGTATATGCTAATTCAAGATTTAGCCCTAGAGGAAAAGCGCGGCACTCTCAATTTTATCCGCCTCAGCCCCCAACCAGGTCGGGATATTTTAGCCGGAAAGCTAATGGGTGTTCCTATTTTACTATACCTAGGACTGGCTTTAGCTTTACCATTGCAGACTATCGTCGCTATTAAAGCACAAATACCCATCGGATTACTGCTATTACAATATGGGGTATTTGCTATTGTCGCCATGAGTTTATTTAGCCTATCCCTGCTATTACCTTTAGTAGGATTTGCCGCCGGGTGGTTATGGACATTAATGGCTGCATTCATAGTGTTTCCCAGCTTACAATTTTTGCAGTTAATCTTTGGTGTAGCTAGATTAGCCAACGAGAACCCAAATGCTTGGCAAGATTTTAATAATCGCTGGGATTTATGGATTAAATGGTTTAATATTCCGGTTAGCTATAATATAGCTGCATGGTATGGGTTTATGAGTCTAACTTTAGTGGTTTTAATGGTGGGAACTTGGCAAGTTTTAAACCGCCGTTTTAGTGACCCCGCTACCACATTACTCAGCAAAAAACAGAGTTATTTAGCAGTATTTAGTCTTAACTTATTTTTGCTAGGGTTTGTCACACCAATCCGGTCTAATTCATGGCAAGAGTTAGGAACATTTTTCCTATATGGGATAATTCCCTTGTGCTTATTGTTGGCGATCGCCGCCTTATCTCCTCAGCGTCAACCCTTGCAAGATTGGGCGCGTTATCGTCGAGAGTCTACCCGTCATCACCTCAAAAATCGCCAATTATTCCAGGATTTATTATGGGCAGAAAAAAGCCCCAATATGTTAGCAGTCTTTGCTAATATCATCATCACAATTGTCATGTGGACTCCCTGGATTTTGACCGCACAATTTCAATTTAATTCTTCCCAATCTCATCAAAATTGGCAGTTGATTTTGGGCTTGGTTTTCCTGGGTGGTTTGATTCTAATTTGTGCAACTGTCGCGCAGTTAGTCCTACTCAAGAAAATCGTCAAACCGCAACTTTGGGCTGTAGGAATTGTTCTCGCGATCGTCTTATTTCCTTTCATTTGCATGGTGCTGATACCAATACAACCCGACCAATATCCCGTGCCATTTTTGCTGTCTTTTGCGCCTTGGGCTAGTTTAGAATCAGCACAATTTATCGACTTTTTCCTAACTATAGCTATCCAATGGACTGCCTTATTCCTGCTGAATGTACAGCTACATAAAAACCTGGTCAAAGCCGGAGAATCTCAATCCAAAGCCCTGCTAACTAACAGATAGATTGACTCAGAGATTTTCTAACTCAGGGTGATTGATAGCGATCGCCCTGTATTTATCTAATCGGCAAACGGTGTTATGGGATACAATTGTCATAATTTGTGGCTGTCATAATGGTGGATTACACACCCGACAGTAGACCTAGACCCTCCCTGGGGAGTCCACAATTTACGAAATATGAAACCTAGAATTATCGTTTGCAACTTAGGACGCACTGGCTACCAAATTTTTCGTCTGTTGAGACAACAAGGAGCTATTGTTGTAGGAGTGAATGAGCAACCCGTAAAAGGTGAAGGGTCAGATGTAGTTGTCGGTAGTTTTCGCGCCGCCTCTACCCTGTTAGCCGCTGGTATTCAAAGCGCCCATACCCTCGTACTGGCTGGTAATGATGATGCTACCAATCTAGCTATTTTAATGCAAGCCAGGATTCTCAATCCTAAAATCAGAATTATTAGCCGTCTGTTTAATACTAATTTAGGACAAAGCCTCGATCGCATTTTACCAGACCATAGTACCATGAGCGTCTCCGCCTTGGCTGCTCCCGTGTTTACCTTTGCGGCTTTGGGGAGTCGTGCTATTGGTCAACTGCGACTATTTAACCAAACCTGGCCAATTCATGAAGAATTTATCGATCCTGAACATTCTTGGGTCGGTAAAAGCCTCCATGATCTCTGGTCTGATCGCGATCGAATGCTGATCTATTACATTCCTAATAATAGCCACTTAGATCTAGTGTCAGCAGTTCTTGAGGGACAAAAACTTGATGTAGGCGATCGCCTAATTATTGCCACTAAACCCAGTATCCGCACCCAGCGTTTCAGCCTCTATCAAAGGGGGATGAAATTCATTAACAGCCTGAAAAAGTTTCAACAGCATGGCAAAAAAGCCCTTTTGATTACCCTGGTTTTAATGCTGACAATTTTCTTGGCGACCCTAACTTATGTAAGCATTAACTTAGATAATTCCCTAGTTGACTCCCTCTATTTTTCAGTAGGAATGATTACCGGGGCTGGGGGTAATGAAAAAGTCGCCGAGAATGCCCCTGATAGCATTAAAATCTTCACCGCCATCATGATGCTAGTAGGTGCTGGGGTAATTGGTATCTGTTACGCCTTACTTAATGACTTTGTACTAGGAACCAGGTTAACTGAATATCTCAACGCTACACGGGTTCCACAACGCAACCATTATATAATCTGTGGTTTGGGTGGCATTGGTGTTCAAATTGCTGAACAACTACACCGCAGCGGCTATGAAGTAGTGGTAATTGATCGCGATCCTAACTGTCGTTTTATCAGTACAGTGCGATCGCTTAGAATACCCTTTGTCGAAGGTGATGCTTCCCTGTCGTCTATCTTAGAAAGCGTCAATGTTCAACAAGCAGAAGTCCTCCTCGCCGTCACCAGTGACGACACCGCCAACCTAGAAATAGCCCTCAGCGCCAGGGCTATAGCACCCCACCTGCGGATGATAGTTCGTAACCAAGACCCTCAATTTGGGCTAATGGTTCAGCAGGTATTTGATTTTGAGACAGTTCTGAGTCCCACAGAAATTGCTGCGCCTGCCTTTGCAGCCGCCGCGATCGGCGGTAGAATTTTAGGCAATGGCATCACCGCTGATAGTCTTTGGGTCGCCCTAGCTACCCTAATCACCGCTAACCATCCCTTTTGCGGACAAAGAGTCAAAGATGTGGCTACCAGAGTGGATTTTGTCCCCCTGTACATCGAAACCAACTCCCAAACTATACATAGCTGGAAATTATTAGACTCCCTGTTAAGTCCCGGAGATGTTCTTTATTTGACCCTTCCCGCGCACCGTCTCCAACAACTTTGGCATCCTCTATCTATTAACCGTCTTCCCGGGAATTTGAGTCCAACCGAAAAAGCCACCAGCGACCCATAGCTTGTCCCTGATGTTCTGCAATATTCTGCTGCTACCTGTTGGAGGTTCCCAACTCTACTATAGAATTTGTGACAAAAATCTCTTAGTCCGTTCTTCTTGAGGATTGTTGAAAAACTCCTCTGGAGTCCCTTCTTCCACCAAGAGACCATCTGACATCAAAACAACGCGATCGGCTACTTCTCGCGCAAATCCCACCTCATGGGTGACACAAACCATCGTCATCCCCTCACTAGCCAAAGTCCGCATTGCATCTAACACTTCCCGCACCATTTCCGGGTCAAGGGCGGACGTAGGTTCATCAAATAACATAATTTTCGGTTGCATAGCTAGGGCGCGGGCGATCGCCACCCGTTGCTGCTGACCCCCAGAAAGCTGACCCGGATATTTTTTCGCCTGTTCCAGAATACCAACCCTTTCCAAAAGCTGCATAGCCACCTCCTCAGCCTTAGCTTTCGGCCATCGCCTCACCCAGATTGGTGCTAGGGTCACATTTTGCAGGATAGTTAAATGGGGGAACAGATTAAACTGTTGGAACACCATTCCCACTTCCCGACGAATTTCCTCAATATTTTTCAAATCATGGGAAAGCGTGATCCCGTCAATCACAATACTCCCTTCCTGAAATTCCTCTAAAGCGTTAAATGTCCGAATAAACGTAGATTTTCCTGAACCACTCGGACCCATGATCACCACTACCTCACCCCGTCTCACCGTTAGGCTGACACCTCGGAGAACATGGAAGTTGTTGCTATACCACTTATGGACATCCTGAGCGATAATGACAGCATCAGAAACGGGGGTTTGCGAGTCTTGGGGCGAACCGGCTTGTGTCTGTGTCATTTTAGGTACAATTGTTAACTGATATTAAATTTTACCGTCGATTATACCTGAAATGTGCCAGGACTGCCCGACACAGATTTTTCCGTTTTCACTTGCGATCGCCCCCTTTATATCGCTAAGATAGAGTGTTTGGGTTAAAACAGTTATGAGGAACCATTATGTCAAAGCGAACTCAAGTCGTTCTCACTAAGGATGTTAGCAAATTAGGACGCGAAGGCGATTTAGTAGAAGTAGCCCCCGGTTATGCGCGCAACTATTTGCTACCCTATAGTTTCGCAGTCCGCGCTACTCCCGGCATTCTCAGACAGGTAGAACGCCGCCGGGAAGAAGAACGTCAACGCTTGATTGAACTTAAACAACAAGCCCAGTCTCGTAAAACCGCCCTGGAAACCATCGGTCGGTTTACCATTGCTAAACAAGTCGGCGAAAATGAGGCGATCTTTGGAACCGTCACCGATCGCGAACTAGCCGAAGCCATTGAGAAGGCTACAGGTCAAGAAGTAGATCGCCGTGGTATCACCTTACCTGATATTAACAAAATCGGTTTCTATAAGGCTCATATCAAACTCCATCCTGAAGTTACCGCCGAAGTGGAAATCCATGTAGTTGCTGAGTAGGTATCTGCTACCATAGAACTATCCTGGGGCGCAAGCCCGATGCGCCCCCGCTTCCGCTAATTAATAACTGTCAAACCGCCACTATCTACCGTCTACAATGTCCTAATTATGGCTGAGAGTCTGCCGATACCGCCGTTAAGCAACGATCGCAACCCTCCCCAAAATATTGAGGCGGAGGAAGCGATTTTGGGTGGTATACTTCTCGACTCCGAAGCTATTAGTCGCGTCGCCGACATCCTCAAGCCAGAACATTTTGCCATTAGCGCCCATCAAACTATCTATCGGGCTACCCTAACCCTTCATTTACAGGGAAAACCCACAGATTTAATGACCGTTACTACTTGGTTAGCAGATCATAATCAATTAGATGCTGCTGGCGGTCAGATGAAGTTAGGCGAATTAGTCGATCGCACTATCTCCGCTGTTAATATTGACCAGTATTCTTTATTAGTAATAGATAAGTTTTTGCGCCGTAAGTTAATCCAAGCTGGTCAGGAAGTCGCCCAGTTAGGGTATCAGACTAACATGGAATTAGAAAAGGTGTTAGACCAAGCAGAACAGCGGATTTTTGGCGTTACACAAATTAAACCCAAACCCGATTTAGTGTCTATTTCAGAAACCTTAATTGATACCTTTCAGGGAATTGAAGAACGTTCAGAAGGATTAGCCTTACCAGGTATTGAATGCGGGTTTTATGACCTAGATGCCATGACCGGAGGATTTCAACGGTCTGATTTAATTATTGTAGCTGGTCGTCCGTCTATGGGAAAAACCAGTTTTGCTATTTCCGTCGCCCATAGTATTGCCAAAAAGCATAATTTACCAATTGCCGTTTTTAGCCTAGAAATGTCTAAGGAACAGTTAGTTCAGCGACTGTTATCTAGTGAAGCGAGAATTGAAAGTAATCGACTGCGTTCCGGACGTATTAGCCAAGCTGAATGGGAACCCCTTACTCAGGCGATCGGAACTCTATCAGAATTGCCAATTTTTATTGATGATACCCCTAACCTTACAGTTACCGAAATGCGGTCAAAAACTCGCCAGCTACAGTCTCAACAAGGTGGTAATTTGGGGTTAGTTTTAATTGATTATTTGCAGTTAATGGAAGGGGCTAACCCTGATAACCGCGTCCAGGAATTATCTCGCATTACGCGATCGCTTAAAGGTTTAGCCAGAGAACTAAATCTCCCAGTAATTACCCTCTCCCAGTTGAGCCGAGGCGTTGAGTCCCGCACCAATAAACGTCCCATGATGTCCGATTTAAGAGAGTCTGGTTGTTTATCAGGGGATAGTTTAGTAACCTTAGCAGATAGTCGTTTACCAGTTCCCATTCGAGAATTAGTTGGAAAATCTGACTTTTCTGTTGTCGCTATAAATCCAGACACTCATAACTTAGAAAAGGCTACAGTTCAGAGGGTTTTTGCCACCGGGGTTAAGCCCACCTTTGACTTAAAAACTCGTTTAGGATATACCATAACAGCTACTGCTAATCATCAATTTTTTACCCTCACAGGTTGGGAACGTTTAGACAAATTGACTACGGGTTGTCAAATCGCTTGTACCGCCGAAACTAATATTTATTGGGATGAAATTTCCGCCATTGAACCAGCCAGCGAAACCGAAGTATATGATTTAACAGTTCCCAGTTTACATAATTTTGTCGCTAATAATATCATCGTCCACAACTCCATCGAACAGGATGCAGACATGGTAATTATGTTATATCGAGATGATTACTACAACCCAGATTCACCAGATCGCGGTCTGACAGAAATTATTATCACCAAACACCGCAACGGACCTACAGGAACTATCAAGCTACTCTTTGACCCCCAATATACAACCTTCCGTAATCTCGCCAGAGGCAGATAATTCTTACTTTTAATTATTCCCTGTTATCCATTATCCATTATCCTGTAGGGGCGGGTTCCACTGTCAATGAAATATCCCACCAGTAAGATTACTAAACCCGCCCCACCCCACCTGGTTAATAATTAATAATTAATAATTATCAATTATCCATTAATTCGCGGGTGATTGAGGGCGGGTTGAT
>NZ_JARPLU010000008.1:9816-19012 GCF_032349615.1 Limnospira sp. PMC 1279.21
TAATATGGTCGGTGGGTAATCTAATTAACTGTTGAACCCGCCCCTACAACGTGATCAATTATCAATTATCCATTAATTCGCGGGTGATTGAGGGCGGGTTGATTAATATGGTCGGTGGGTAATCTAATTAACTGTTGAACCCGCCCCTACAACGTGATAAATCAATAATGAACAATTGTTAATTATTCATTATTCATTATTCATTATTCATTATCCTATGGTGTGGATTTTGATAAAATTGGTTCCCTTAGCCTTCCCAGAAGGGATACCACCAATAATCAAAATTTTGTCTCCGGGGGAAGCCATTTGGCGCACTAATAGATAAGTTTGGGCTTGATTGATCAGTTCCTCAAAGGATTCTACCTCCTGTTCCAGCAGCAGAGGTTTCACACCCCAAACCAGGTTTAAACGATGGTAAACCTTGGGATTAGGAGTTAAGGCAACCACAGGCGCTTTCGGGCGTTCAGCCGCCGCTAATTGCCCAGTATAACCACTACAGGTGTAGGCAATAATACAATGTAGATCGATAATTTTATCAATGGTATTTATCGCTTCACTGATAGCATGGGTCTCATCATTGAACGCGGGTGGGTAGTTGATGAAATTGATTTCCGGTTCCACATCCTCCGCAATTTTCGCTAACATTTCCACAGCCCGAATCGGATATTTACCAACTGCTGATTCCCCTGATAACATCACCGCATCAGTTCCATCAATAATTGCATTAGCTACGTCAGACGCTTCAGCCCTTGTCGGACGGGGATTATTGATCATACTGTCCAGCATTTGAGTAGCTGTAATTACTGGAATCCCTTTTTGATTGCAAAGGCGAATAATTTGTTTTTGCAGTAGTGGGACTCTTTCGGGACTCATTTCGACCCCCAGATCACCCCGGGCTACCATTAAACCATTACACTCGGAAATAATCTCCTCTAAATTAGCGATCGCTTGAGGTTTTTCGATTTTGGCCATCACCGATATTTGTGACGCATTTTTGGACGCTAAAAAGTCTTTAAGAACTCGCACATCTTCTGCGTTCCGCACAAAGCTAAGAGACACCCAATCAACACCTAGAGAAATCCCAAATTCCAAATCTTGCTGATCTTTTTCAGTTAAAGACGGTAAACGTAGAGTTAAACTGGGAAGGTTAACCCCTTTACGGCTTTTCAGAGTCCCCCCTTCAAGGATTTTACATTTAACTTGATTACCGGAAATTTCCTCAACCTTCAATTCCAATAATCCATCATCTAGCAGAACCTGGGCACCGATTTCTGCTTCTTCTCCCAGGTGCAGATAGTCGATCGCAATCGTATTAGGTTTACTCTTGTATTCGTCAATAGGAACCAGGGTAATATATTCTCCCGCTATCAATTGTATACCACCATCAGGAAGCTGTCCTACCCTAATTTTCGGACCCTGTAGGTCTTGTAATAGCGTGATAGACGTTTTTAACTCCTGTGAAATTTCTTTCAGTAGGGCGACCGTTTTCGTGTGTTGTTCATGGCTACCATGGGAGAAGTTGAGGCGTACTACATTCATCCCCGCTTTAATCATTTGATAAAGAACTTCAGGAGAATTACTAGCTGGACCAATGGTAGCTACAATTTTGGTTCGACGGTTTAAAGGTTTCATAAGCCCTTGAGTAAGTAATTAGGTTAAGTGTATGGATTGATCAATGTGGGAGAGTTATAGGCGATCGCTGATTGATAGATACATCCGAGCCTCTCATGGATTTAGATCAGTTTGCCACCTATATTATAAAAGTATATTGGCAATTTGATAACTCTCCAACCCCACCTATAATCTATTCTTAACCTAATGTTAAATAACCGGAAATTTTGACGATTGACGCAACCATAACACTTAGCCTCCTAGGAAAGCAGCTTTCCGAGTATCAAATAATTTGACAATTCCCTCAGTCACCGTTTTTTTAATTTGTGGATCACATCCAGCCAAAAATTCCTCCGATGATATTTCATTTTGAAAAAACTTTTGGGCGCGGTTGCGTTGATTTTGGATTTCCGCAAATCCCATCTGCTTAACCATATATGTTGTCAAAGGTGAATTTTTTATATCATAGTAAGAATGCTGAGTTCTCCCCTTTTCCAGTATAACAAGCACCGTAGATTCTAATTCATCTTGGGGTTGATAATTATTTTCTAGGTCTGGCAGAAAATTTACCAAAGAAACCGTCACAAAATTTTCGGAAGGCATTTCTCCCATTAAAGTAGAAACTGGAATGACGCGACCAAATCGCAGGGATAGTGCTTCTAAAAAGGCAATAGTAAATAATTTACTACCTAGATATAATCGACCCACGGCAATATTTCTTCTCGCCCTTGATACCAATTGTTCATAAATGCTATCTTCTGGATACCCTCGGAATTGATGAAAAACCACTTCCGGTTTGAGAAAATTCATAAACCCTTCCATTTTTTGCAGGGCTGTTCTATATTGACCAATAGTGTAAGCACTAGGATTATTTAGATGATGATTGGTTTCAGGAATTAGGTTCCAGGTATTATCTAAAAATCTGGCTGAACTAGGATCGGCGAAACTCCGGACATCACGATTAGCCATACGAATCGAACGCTTGACGGTTTCGATCAGATCCGCATCCGTTAATTTCAGGTTGAATTTGTCAACGATCGCCTGTAATCTTTGATATAAAACATCGCTATTATTTAATCCGGTTGGGGTGGGAGTTCGGAAGGGAATAGTTGCTTCTATACAGGCGACAATTTGCACTAACAACTCTTGACTCATAAAAGGTTGTAATACTTTCGCCGCCACTAAAGCACTTAAAAACTCATTTTGCCCTTCTAAAGGCAACAGCATTTTACCCGGAGACATATCAAAAACTATCCGCACCATTTCAAAGGTGGGGTCTTCAGGAATATCCACCGCTTCACGAATCCAAAGATGTTCTCCTACTTGGCGAATGAAGGGAACTAAATAATAGGTAAGATTAAAGTTAACGCTTTGGTCAACCTGTACATAAACCACATCATGGAATAAGGCGGCTAATACCTCAATCGCATCTTCCGACCCCCCCACCTCAAAAATATGATCTGGAGTATGAAAATACCGCCAAGGTCCTGTCATGGTTTGGACAATTAATTCCGAAATGTTGACCAGTTTTTTCGCATCTAGATCAATACCAAGCTGATTCATTGCCCAGATTAACCTTTGAAGGCACTGTTCATTATAATCCTGTTGTATATCCATCCGACCCACTAAAATGAGACTCACCTCTATTATAAATATATTTATCCTCAGAGTCGGGGTGATTATCTATAATCTTGTTCAGTTAGATCACCAGCCCACATTCTCTATTTTGCTGTGCTATCATCGGAAATGAGGATATTTGTTTCCGTGGCGATCACTCCCTTGGGTTCTAGGGGTAAGGCAAACTGAGGGTTTCCACCTACAGATGGTTATACTCCCCAGTTACCACTACTTCGCCTGCTAACACCAGTTGTCTGATTTTACTCCAACCCGGCAGTACCTCCCAATTTTAAAGAAGATAATAGCAGAATCAACGATATTAATAACATCAAAGTTGAGATCGCATTAATCGCAGGCGTAACCGATAGTTTAATCATACCATAAACAAACAATGGTAAAGTGGTAGCACCGACCCCACTGGTGAAAAATGATACCACAAAATCATCTAATGATAAGGTAAATGCTAATAAACCGGCGCTGAAAATACCCGGCCAAATCAACGGAAAAGTCACCCGCTGAAACACTCGCCATTCATTCGCGCCTAAATCTAATGCGGCTTCTTCTAATCTGGGGTCAAGGTCTGCTACTCTCGCCCTCACCACAATCGTGACAAAGGAAATACTAAAGGTGATATGACCAATAATTACCGTTGGTAAACCCAGACTTATTCTCATCCCCGTTAGGTTTTCTACTAGCCTAAAAATTAGGGTCATAAATACCAACAAGGAAATCCCCAAGGTGATTTCGGGAATGACCATTGGTAAAAATAGCAAACTTTCTAAAAGCTGATAACCGGGAAATTTATAGCGTTCTAATCCTAAAGCGATCGCTGTTCCTAAAATCGTGGCGATCGCACTGGAAATAGTAGCCACTATCAGACTATTATATAAGGCTGACCAAACTCCCGTCGTCGATAGATCCGCCGTCTGTGCTGGAATGCTTCCCAATAAACTCCTATACCAGTCTAGGGTAAATCCACTCCACACCGCGTTAAAACGGGAAGCATTGAACGAATAAACCACTAAAATGGCGATCGGTAGGTATAGAAACGCAAACCCTAGGGCGACATTTACCCACAGTCCAGTTTTACCCAGGGAACGGATTAGCAAATCAAGTCTGGTCACAGTTGATCGGTTCATATTGTACTCATTATCCTATCCTACTCCTATTGGCAGATATTCTCATCTTCAAATCTCCCTTATCATCCTGATAGCTAACTAATACAACCGCAAATATACTGAGAGTGATACCACTGGCAAAATTAAGTGTTTGAAATCACACACATCCGTTGAATATTCTTTATAATGGGGGCAGGTCAAGCGGAATTATAAGCAATATTGAACATTCTGTTCATTAAAACTAATGACTAAATATTTGCCTAATCGAGCTTCGACTTGATCCACTTTTGTCAGTAGTGGGGGGCTACTCTCCCCACCCACCTGTTGTCAGAAAAGTTGAATTGGGAGAAGGATTTTGATTGTTACCCTGATTGTGCGCGCCTATTTCGCGATCGCTATTCTCACATTTGCCTATTTGTTTACCAAATTTTGGCGCGATCGCACCACCTCTAAAACGCAACTATCTTCATGGCAGGTTCTCATCTTAGCATCACTATTATGGCCGATTGTCTTGCCTATATCTTACTTGGAGCGAAACGTCAACAAACCTAAAATCGTCATGAGTGAATTAAAATCTTATCGATACTTAGGGAATCCCTCCTACAATCAATATCTGGGATACAGCGATCGTCGCGCTTCCTAAATCTTCGCCTTCCCAAAAACCGTCATCTTTGTGGGTGCATTACTGACGGTTTTCAGCCATTTGGAAATAAACCCAAACAGGAATTATCACTAACATCATTAACAGTATAGACAAAGCCGAACCCAAAGGCCAATGACGAGCTTGCAGAAATTGATTCTGGATTAAATTACCAATCATCACCGTTTTCGACCCTCCCAAAATATCCGGCGTTATAAATGCTCCCAAAGCCGGAATGAATACTAAAATAGAACCCGCAATAATTCCCCGTCTGGTTAACGGTAATAAAACCCTCCAGACTGTGCGAATATCGTTGGCTCCTAAATCTTGCGCCGCTTCAATTAAGGAAAAGTCGAATCGCTCCCAGGTTACATATAACGGTAAAATCATGAACGGTAGATAGCCGTAGATTAAACCAACTAGGACAGCAAACGGGGTAAATAATAGGTTGAGAGGTTCATCAATTAAATGCAGGTTTTGTAGTAGGGTATTCACCACCCCCTGGTCTCGTAAAATAATCATCCAAGCATAAGTTCTTACTAAGAAATTAGTCCAAAATGGAATGATTACCAGCATTAACAATAAATTCCGCCAACCACGAGGACGGGTCGCTATGAAAAATGCAAACGGATAAGCGATCGCTAAACAAATTATCGTCGTAAATGCCGCTAGCTCTAGCGATCGCATAAACACTCTCAAATATAGGGGATTCAACAGCCGTTGATATTGCCCTACGGTGAAAGACCACACCACCCCCCCATAGGTTCCCCGTTCCAAAAAACTGTAAATCAGCACAATCACCAGCGGTACTACAAAAAATATCACTAACCACACCGTCGCGGGTACGATTAACCATATTCTCTTGTTCACACCGACAGTTTCCCCCAACCGACTTGAAGCCTTCTGTTTACCAAAAATCATACAACTAGGGTAATTATGTTAAGTTTTGTAACGAAAATTAAGAAATGTAAAAAAAAAATCGACTTTTTTGGGGATGCCCTTGACTTTATCGTTTGCTTGCGGTAGTATTTTTATATAATCGAAATATTGACATTTTTTTTAATTTTGCAAATATCCAATTATAACAAACTACACCCAGTATAGCGCCATTCCCTCCCCCTGTCAACCCCTACTTTACTAACCGGCGCGAAATTTTTGGGAAATTGCCACTCATTCCCCCACCTCCGAACAGGTGTCCGTATTGCAGTCTGATAATTTTCTGGTATAATCATCGCCAATTGGACAAGTACGGCAATGGAGTTACGTCCTGTTAGCAAATTCACTGAATATTGCTTGACAATACTCAACAATCAGTCTAAGCTAGATAAGTACACAGCAAGCGAGCTAAATGCCGAAATATACATCACCGAGTGAAACGGCTCAATACTTTGGTGTATGCTTACATACTTTAAGAAGATGGGAAAAAAACGGCAAAATTCAAGCGCTCAGGACACCATCAGGGCAGAGACGATATGATATTGCCTCCTACACGGTCTCATCAAACGAGAGAACGCAACGGGCAATTATCGCTTATGCCCGCGTTTCAAGTCGCGGACAAAAAGCAGACCTTGCGCGCCAAGTTGCAAAGTTACTCGAGGTCTACCCCAACGCCGAGCTCGTCACTGATATCGCCAGTGGTCTTAATTTCCAAAGAAAAGGACTTAGAGCCATTTGGGAGCGAGTCCGTAAAGGCGATGTCGGATTTATTGTGGTTGCCCACAAAGACAGACTCGCCCGTTTCGGGTTTGACCTCATCTCTTGGTTGTGTGAACAAGATGGTACAAAAATCGTGGTTCTCAAGCAAGACGGTTTATCCCCAGAGCGAGAATTGGTTGAGGACATCCTTGCCATTGTTCACATCTTCAGTTGCCGACTTGACGGACTCAGAAAGTATAAATCTGCAATCAAAAAAGATCCGGATTTATCCCAGTCCTGAACTGGCAAAAACTTGGAAAAAATGGCTGGATGCTTGTCGTTATTGTTTTAACCAAGCCATCGCTATGCAGCGTCAATTAACAACTCGGATTGGTAAGCTGAAATTGCGAAATCTGGTAATGCAATCAGATTTACCTCAATGGGTGAAAGAAACGCCTTGCCAGATCAGGCAGGTAAAACACCCGTAAATTCTCCACTTAGCGCCAGACTATGGTGCGGATCATATATAAAATTGACCAAGTAGCATACTCAGATAGACCTTGCAAACCCTTAACTTCCCCGAAGCAAATCATACCCTGGTCAAGTCTTTAAGCCACCATAGTGACCAGGAACTCCTGACCCTTTTTCAAAATCATTCAGATCGGGGTCGATACTTTGTCGTGGTTTTCTGTCGCTATGCCCTAATTGTCTATACTCTGATTGGTCACTCTGTCAAATCACCAGTTCAGGCTGAGTATTTATTTGCTTTGACCTGGCGACACATTTTCTATGAAATGCGGGGTCTTAACCTCCGTAATGAAAAAACTGCCGACTCCGAAACAACCCTACAAAACTGGATTATTAACGTTAGTGCTATCTGTATTAACCGCGCTGAACTTCCCCCAGTTGAGTCTATTCATTACTCACTCAAAGATCAGCCACCCCCCCTGTGGTGTTATGTCGGTCAGGCTTTAGATCAAATTGAACCCTTGTTACGGTTAATCATCCTGATGGCCCAGACATTTCACTGGAGTGAAACTCGCATCGCCGCCTACTTACAAGCTGAAGGAGAATCTATTTCTCCCAGTGAGGTGCGGATGTTGTTAGAACGAGGGTATAAAATTTTAGAAACTACTATTCCTGAAGATATTCGCGCTATTTATCTCGGTCAAACTATCACACAATCAACCGATTAAGGTGTTTACATTATGGCGATCGCATTGCGGTAGATGGCTAACCCTAGAGGGAATTTGACAATCATTCTCACAGTTCAACAGACACTTGGCCGCGGTCTGTCCCCTTTTCTCCTTTAGTTGAGAAATACTGTCCCCTGTTCATTAATACTCAGAGACCGAGTATCTAGGTTGATATTACCAGTTGCTTCAAACCGGATTTCTAAAACACCTGGGCTAGTTACTACCGGACGCACAAACAGCAAACCCCCATCTTCCCTTTGATAGGTCAAGTTTAAAGGAACTGTCAGTCGCTCTAAGGTGCTTTCTGACTGCTGACCAACTAGCCTGGGTCTGGTTCCTCCTGATACCTGATATTCAATTACCACATTACTAGAATTGATCAGCTTCAGGGTAACTCTGCCATTAACAGGACTAATCCTAGCACTAGGTAAGGGAAATCGGGGGATAGTATCCTCTGTGGGCTGTGTTGGTTGTAATGTAGCAGCAGGAGCCGTCGGCGTAGGACCAGTGCGATCGGGTTCTGTCGGCCTTCCCGCCGGTTCTTCAATAATTACTGGTTTACCTTGCCGAGTCGGTGGCCCTCCCGCCCAGGCGATCGCGCTTGAGGTCAGCAACACAGAACCACAAACAAATCCCAGCCATTTGATCCCAGTTTTGGGTGCGTCGTTATATTCCACCATAGTATTATTTACCTGAGTTAAGCAGATTACACCAGTTTACCAGAAAATTATTGGGTCTAAAGCCTTGCCATTGGCGGGCCACATTTGGTAAAACTCCATTGGTTTCAGGTTGAACGGAATGGTAGTTTCGGTCGCGCGCTCAGGAGATAGGACTTACCAGGATGCACTAAGAACCTTTCCCGGACAGCCGCGCGTCCTAACAGCATCCGAAAACCCATCACATCCCGATTAGTTAGCGTAAGTTCGATCTGCCATTCATGTCCCCGTAGTTGAGCAGTAGTTACAATCACGATCCTTTCTTCAGAATGTCCCCCAGAATTTCGCACCTCTCGTTGATCTAAAACCTTCGCTGTCGCTGTCACAGTTTCCGTGCTATTCCGCTGCTTTGGGTGCATTTTGAACTCAACCATCCTTTCGTCTTCATCGCCGAAATGGTGAACATCAAAGGCGTGTATGGCAGAGGAACGCGCTCCTGTGTCAATTTTAGCCTTAATTGCACTTACTCCTAAATCAGGAAGAGCCAGCCACTCCCGCCAGCCAATTACATCTCGCTGTTGCTTGTTCAACAATCCTTTCCAGCCTTTTGATATCTCTGTTTTAGCTTTCTCGCAGCGATCGCTTTACTTCTATATCTCCTCAAGCCCGATTTGGCACAAGCTGCCCCTACCCTCCTGACCCGGAAGGCCAAGGGCAAGCTCC
>NZ_JARPLU010000008.1:19022-60786 GCF_032349615.1 Limnospira sp. PMC 1279.21
TAATCTACAACCGTCTAATATAATTCTACCACAGCTTCAGCGATCGCTTTACTTCTATATCTCCTCAAGCCTGATTTGGCACAAGCTGCCCCTACCCTCCTGACCCGGAAGGCCAAGGGCAAGCTCCGTTTTTCTGTTACTGACAGCCTAATCTACAACCGTCTAATATAATTCTACCACAGCTTCAGCGATCGCTTTACTTCCATTTTTATCTAAAGTTTCCGATAAGCGAGGGGGGTTCAGGGGTTCGCGTAGAAATTCCCAATTTCCCGTCAAAAACTCCGCAGCCGTCAGAATTTGGTGGAAACCATAATTTTCTAACCCCTCAATTAATATCGGAGACTCAGCAAAACCAGACCGCACCAAAGACACTAGGGGAATATCCAACCGCAATGCTTCCGAAAATGTACTATAGCCTGGTTTAGAAATAACTCGCCCACACAAAGGCATCAAATCTACCGGACGCAGGCGGGAATATTCCGCTAATGAAGGGCTAGATTTCACCATATCTCTAGGCTTAATTAAATTATCCATATCCGGGGAATTACTATCAAAAGTAATGAACTGATAATCAGGAAACAGCCCTAAATTATTATAGGGAATTGCGTCTAGTCCTAAGCCTCCAAAAGTCAGCATAATAGTTTTTTCTACAGGGGATTTAATCTGAAAGTCTGACCTAATTTTGGATAAATTATAGCGAGGATCACCACCAGTTAAACCCATATCTTCAATGACAGGAAATGCCGTCATCTGCTCATGAAGAGGCAGCCTAAATAAGCGATCGCATTGCCCAAAACACTCCCCAATCCAATCCGCTATTTCCTGGAATTGCTCCCCCCAATCACGATAAATAAAATCCCACCCAAAATTACTCATCATCCAACCAGGAACCCCAGCCGACCGAGCTATAGGCGCAGCCAAAGGTGGAATATCCGACAGCACTAAATTAATCCGATTTTGACGAATAAAATCAACTTCTCTGGCTACAATAGACCTCTGCCGCTGCTTAATATCCTCTAACTTGGAACGAGTCGCCAATTTATCCATAGTGATACTATCCGACTGAACTACCCCCACATCAAAAGCCCGCGATCGCACCACAAAATCACCCGAAATATAAGACTCCAATAACCAGCGGGGAGCCTGAGTTACTAAGAATAATAAAACATCAGGACAAAATTTCTGGATTTGAGCAGCTACAGAAGCAGCACGAACAGCATGACCAAATCCGTGATTAGTAATCGCAATATAAATAGCTGGCCTGGTCATAGTCGAAATTAACTCACTCAAATTTTGGTAACATATTTTACCCTAAATCCCCCCAGTGCGATCGCCTCAACATAATTCCCTCCACCAAAGAATTTAGAATTCCCAATCAATCCGGTATCAAATCGTGTCAGAATGTATTGGTTACATACAATCCATGTCTACTTTTTACTTTGATCAGTGGTGACAGTTTTCAGCGTCGGGGCGATCGCATTTAGTCAGGCTAGGGCTTCAATTAAAACCCTAGTTTTTGAACGACCCACTATGACTGTCTCTACCCCCCTACGGGATAATCAAGGTGAAACCCCATAGGTGTTCTCGCCGCTCACCTTAGCCTAGAGCAGATGGATCTCCGATTATCTTCGATTCTACTGGGCTAGGAGAACAAGGGGAAACCTATTTGATCAATAACTTGCGCGTATTTGTATCTGGGGAAGAGTTTGGCCGACAAGACCTTCCTAGAGGGGGTCACAGCGAAGGCATTGATCGCGGGTTGCAACGGGAAAATGGGCGCGGCAGTTATTTAAACTATGCTGGCGTTCCTGTACTTGGTGTGTTTCGCTGCTTAGAACACCAAGAACTTGTCCTATTAGTGGAAATGCCACGGTCGGAAGCCCTAGATCCCGCTCGTCAGTTGGCTTGGACTACTTTGGGGGTCGGTTTAACTTTTACCGGCTTACTCACTGTCGGCGTTTATCTATTGGCGAGCCAAATTTCTCGCCCTATATTGGCGATCGCTACTGTTGCTACCAAAGTCGCAGACGGCGACCTCACCCCTGTGGCTCCCGTAATGACCGATGATCAGGTGGGAACCCTAGCTATGGCTTTTAATCCCATGACTGGACAACTGCGACGACTCTATGCCGGTCTACAGGAAAAAGTTACCCTACTTCAACAGACTGAAGTTGAATTGAATCAGAGTCTTGAACAGTTACAGATCGAAAAACAAGCCGTTGAATATCACCAAGCCCAAATTAGTATTGCTAATCAGGAAATTACCTTACTTAACGATCGCCTCAAAAATGAAAATATAGATTTGGCTCAGGAGTTAAAGGTTAGTAATAAACTTCTGCGTCAGTTTCTCGAAGCTATGCCTTTGGCCGTTGTCGTTGTCGATCATCTTGGGCAACTTTACTATACTAACCAGGCCGCCCACATCCTCTTTTGACCAGGGACAGTCCTAGATGATTTCACTAATCAAAATTCTGTCATTTATCCTAGTTATATTGCCGGAACTGACCAACTATATCCCGATGATAATTTACCCCTAGAGCGAGCTTGGCGAGGGGAAAGTGTCGTAGTTGATGATATTGAAGTGCATCAACCTGATCGGATCATCCCTGTGGAAGCTAGGGCTAGACCTATTCATGATGCCCACGGAAATATTACCTTTGCGATCACTACTTTTCAAGATATCAATGAACGCCAAAAAGCTGAAGCATAACGACAAAGTTTTATCGAAGAAATGTTGATAGTTAACTGTGATTTATAACTAGCCCTTAATGAACAAGAAGAACTCACCGATGCCGCTGGCAGGTTTGTTCCTAATCAGTTTTTATCCTGCCTCGGTTATGAAAGTATTGTCGAAGTTAAATCAGGAGATGCCGTCGAAAAACAAATGTCCATTTTGTTTTCAGATATTCGCCAGTTTACCAATCTTTCTGAAAAGATGAGCTTGGCTGATAATTTTAAGTTTATTAATGCCTATTTATGCCGCATGGAACCGGCAATTATTGAAAATTGCGGATTTATAGATAAATATATTGGAGATGCAATCATGGCATGGTTTGGCCGCAGTGCTGATGATGCTGTCCAGGCGGGAATCGCTATGCTCAAATTATTAAGCCTCTATTATTCTACCCGCCAACGACCAGGAAGACCACCTCTGAAAATTGGCATTGGTATTAATACTGGAACTATGATGTTAGGTATTGTTGGAGGTAAAGATAAAATTGATACCACTGTCATTAGTGATGCCGTTAATCTCGCCGCTCGCTTGGAAGAGTTAACTCCCAAATATGCCGTGCCACTTTTGATTAGCCAACACACATTCCTGTCTCTTGAAAATCCTAATAGTTACGCTTTTAGAATTATTGATAAAGTCGCCGTCAAGGGGAAATCTGAAATGGTCTCTGTCTGGGAAATATTTGATGCTGACCCCCCAGAAAGTCGCGACGCTAAGTTGAAAACTAAAACTCAGTTTGAGTCAGCATTAACCCTCTATTATCTACATCAATATAAGCAAGCTGCTCAATTGTTGCAGATCTGTTTAGCTGAAAATCCTGGTGATGCTGTGGCTCAAATTTACTGGAAACGGGTTGTTGATCAGATGTGATCCTAGATTTACCCCTCCCACCCCTCGCTCACTATCCAACTCTAGGCAAATTATCAAAAATATGGTATCCTTAACTTGAAATCCATTAATAACAACATCCTATGCTCTGACCCCTAAGAAATGTCTCTCAATTTTTGGGAAACTTTATCCCTGGAAATTACCTCAACTATTTAAAGTCAAGCGGTACACCTACCAAAAGTTATTAAACCTTGAGTTATTCAACATAACATGAAACGAATTTTTGGAGAATTTTTGGAAGCACCAAGTACCAGCAATGAGTTTTTGGTGATTGGGTTGTCCCCCACTTCCGTTGAAACAAAGGTGGATAAATTATGGTCTATATGACAACTTTATGGCTGATTATGTCACTACATTTTTTCCAAACATGGAACCAGATCAAGACTCAGTTAGTCGCCAAATGAAAGTCAAAATTGCTGTCAATTTCGTGGCTCATGATTTATGGAAAAATGCTATTAAATTTAGCGATAAATCATCAACATATCAGATTAAATAAAATACAGCTATTTTGGCAGCACGATCATCTCTCATTTTTGGTGGCTAATAGTATCCAGAAAGACGCGGTTAGTTCTTTTCAAGACTACATTGAAGAGTTGCTGATTTCTGAACCTCAATAGATGTATATTCATCAGGTAGAAAAAAATGTAGAAAATGATACCGAATCCGGCTGAGGATATTTAACAATGGTTAATGACTATATGGCTAAACTAGGCTGGAAGTTTGAAACCCTAGAACCAGATCCCTCCCAGACTATTGTTACTACAATGGTTCAACTCACCATATAATCACCATCTCAAGTTGTTAAATATCATTTGTTAAAAACTTGAATACAGGAATTAAACATGGTAATTCAATCATATCAAACTCAAGATTATATATAGCATTGGTTACGATAGCCAAATCTCTACTATTGCCCGGAAAGGGTCTCTCAGACTCAATGGCATAAAAGAGTCGAATGCAGTGGTTAAATTACTTAATGATGTATTAGATATCGAACCTTCCCCAATTACCCTCAACCTTAGAGAGTTGCAATTTCTCAACAGTTCGGGAATTAATATGCTGTCTAAATTTGTGATTAAAGTGAGGCAGAAAAAAAATATGAACTTGGTGTTGTTAGCTTCTAGTAAAATACCTTGGCTAGGAACATCCCTCAAAAATTTGCAGCGATTAATGCCTAGCCTAGAATGGGAAATTGATGCCTAAATTTAACTAAATGCTATGATTTAACTCAACAATCATATATCCCTCACCGCCTAAAACTGGGTTAAATATCACTGAAAAACTTGTTCATCTCCCAGACCTATACTCAGTTAAATTATCCCAGTTACTCCAGAGCTTTATCTAGGTATTATTATCTAGGTATTCAATGATTGATGAACTGCTAGGTAGTCCCCAGCCAGCAATATAGATCATCAAAATTTGTCGAAAATTGACGACAGCTATCCGACTGCATTTATTTAATTTTAACCCTAGTATTTGTGCCTAATTAGAATTAATTTAGGGGGTCCGTATGGGGATGCCATCAGAATCTAATAGTGAGAGTGATTTGGTTTTACAAAATCATAAATTGCCGGAGGAAATTGAGAGACTGAAACCAGAAAAAATAGACCTGGAAATTTTACTAGAAACCACGATGCTTCATGCTGATTTGGTGGAACAGGAATTGTATCATTCTCATCATCAACTTCAGGAGGAAATCAACCAGCATCAAGTGACTGAGCAGCAATTGAGAACTTCTGAAAAAAAGCTACAATCTTTATTAGAAAGGTTATCTCAAACTAATACTGACCTAGAAATTATGTTATAGACAACCACGGCTCATGGTGATTTGATTTAAAAATTTTCCCATGACTTGAGTATTCGTGACTCTTTGACCGGATTATTTAATCGTCGCTATATGGAACAGTCCCTAGTCCGACATTTAGAACGCCCTAAAGAACAGCAAGAACCCCTAAGTCTTATTATAGGCGATATTGATGATTTTAAAGGATTTAACGATCGCTGGGGACATCAAGCTGGAGATGTCGTCCTGAAAGCCGTCAGCCGATTTTTAACAAAATCATACTCGCCTATCGGATACTACTTGTAGATATGGGGGAGAGGAGTTTCTCATTATTTTACCCTCCACCACTATTGAGGAGGCTCATAAAATTGCTGAATTTCTTAGGAAAGGTATCAAAAATCTATACCATCAATATTCCTATATTTTTATGCGGGGACTCACTATGTCTATGGGGATAGCAGGTTGTCCCATACACGCTGATTGTCAGTCTAGTTTAATTACAGCGGCAGACATGGCATTATACTATTCTAAAACCAACGGACGCGATCGCGTCACCATGGCCTCTTCAAATTTATGCCAAAGTCTCAAAAATGACCATCATTCATAACTTAATTTACAATTGACTGCGGGTATGTCGTGCTTTTTGTAACAGTTCTTGAGCCTCAGCATTAACAGTAGTTCCAGGTCGCACTAACTCTAATGTATAAATAACCTCGGATATCTTATTGTTTAAAGATGCAAAACTGGGATTAGAAGAAGCAGTCAACTGTCGCCATTCAACAATTAATTGTCTGGCTCTATCCATGGCGGCTACAGAATCTCTTTCATCCTGTAATCTTTGTTCAATTTGCCGACGATTTGACCGATATTGAGCTAGTTTTGTTTGAGCTTCTAAATAACTAGGATTGTCTTGATTAATCTGTTGTAAGCGTTTAATCGCCTCATCCCAATGCTCGATTACCTGCTGCCAATGTAATTGACTATGGGGTGGATTTTGAGCTTCATTAGCAGCCTTACTAGCAAAAATTTGCGCCGCCTCAATTAAAGTATTACCCTGTAAACGACCAGCGACAAACCCCACCTGCTGCTGAAAATCCCGTTCCGCAGTGGTTAACTGCTGTCGTGCATTCTTTCCAGACAAGGTGGCTTGGGGGATTGGTCGGAGTTGATCAATAGCCTGTTGCCAAACTATAATGGCTGTCTCTTTATCCGCCGCCGACTGTGCTTGATTATACTGTGCTGTAGCTACCTGTAAAGCCTGTTGAGCTTCCTGTAAGGCTTGATAAGCATTCTGTTCCTGGAAAATCTGCGCTTCCATGCGACCCACCAGTTTCCGGGCATTTTGATACTCATCAAAAGTAAAGCGCCAGGTGCAACCCAACAAATTGCAATAAGCCTTTGGGTAATATCCTAAAAACCATACAGGTAACTTATCCAAGTGATGTTGAGCCTGTAGGGCTTTCTCGCTTCCTAGTTCAAAGTCTGTGATGGCTGTGGCTCGATTCACCAATTGATCAGCCTGTTCTACTAAAGCGATCGCCTGTCGGTAGTTATAATCCATGCTAATATAACTGGGAAGCAACAGCAAGGGCGCAGTTCTAGCCACAGGTTGGCGGATCATTGGTAGTGGTAAATTAACTAACCAAACGACCCCGCCTAGTCCCCCTAGGACTGCTCCTCCCCAAAATATCTTTTTCAGCGCACCAGGCGGACGGTTAGCCCGGGCGGCTTGATCAATTACTTTGGGGTTAAAATCAGGAAACTGATCTGTAAGTAATTCCTCAATTTCCGATCGCGTCAGGAAATCTCCCGATGGCGATCGCCTTTTGTTCAACCGGGATACTACAAGATCAGCCCCAATTCTGTCAATGGGATTTTCTTTAACCCGCCGATTGATCTCGGTCAGCAGAATATCAAAGGATTTTGGCGAAAGTCGTGCCATAAGTACACCTTCCTACCCCAATGATTAAAGTTTATATTTTCTATAGGATAGCTCCTGTGCATCTACAAGCAATAGCTATATAATTCCTGAAATCGACTGACGATTTTAGGGATTATTAAGGTATCCCTACAGGTAGATGTGTCAATAGTAACAATAATTCATCCTTGAGATAGAGGCAATTTTTCTGTCAGCTTAGTCTTATACAAATTTCAGTATTAATGGTTTTAACAGTAATGGCAATGGTCAGTCAACTATCAGCCCCAGATCTAGCTTTAATCGCCCACCTAGGATTTATAGAGCCAATGGTGTTACCACAGAGGGTATCTTTTCTATTGGCGATCGCTGACTACATTCTCGCCCTGCTGTTATTCTACATCATCTGGAGCTGGCGGGATCTTCCCCTGCGCCGATTAATCTTTCTATGTGCGTTGTTTGTCCTCTGTACTGGTAGCTTTATTCTGTTACAGGGAGAGACTTGGTTAAATCCTACACCTAACCTGATTTTAACAGTAGGGGCGATCGCTTTCATTATTTCCCTATCAATTATCCAGGGACTACTTAAATTAATCCCCGGTCTGGGGCTGGGTGAGTCAACCCCCCAACTCCAAAACTCAAATGGTCTACTCCTCAACCCTAATTCTTGGCCAGAAACCACCCGCTACCCACGGCAACACACACAAGCACCTGTCAAAAATAGCCAATCAGATCTTCTGTTGACCATTCAAGATCAGACCGCTGAACTTCAGGAAACCATTAAACAATTAAAACTACAAATTCAACAGCAGCAAGTGATAGCCACGAATGCTACACAAGAGAAACATTTGCTGCAAGCTATTCTTGATAACTGTCCGGCGCTGATCTGTGCCAAAGATAGTCAAAACCGTTATATTATGGTTAATCGTCAGTGCGAAATTTTCTTAAATCGACCAGCCCAGGAGATTCTTGGTAAAACCAACTATGATTTATTGCCAACAACTATCGCCCAAAAACTACAAGAATCGGATCAAAAAGTTTTCGACAGTGGTAGAGTGCAGCAAACTCACCAAAATATAGTCAATTATCATGGTAAAATTCGCCAATTTATATCCGTAAATTTTCCGATTTTTAATCAAAATAGACATATTTTAGCCGTGTGTAATATTGGTAGTGATATCACGGAAGGCAAACACCAAGAACAGAGGCTTAGGTTACTAGAATCAGCCGTCAGCCACACCACTGATGCGATCGCGATCGCTCAATCTAACCCCGAAAACACGACGGATTCCCAGATAGTTTATATTAATAAAGCCTTTACTAATCTGACCGGATATCAGCCCGAAGGTATCATTGGTAAAAATCCCAATATTCTGCAAGGAATAGACACAGACGAGCAACAATTAAAGCGAGTTGAAGTCGCCCTCAGCCAGAGTGAGTCGATACAAGTGGAATTGATTAACTACCGTCAGAATGGCTCGAAATATTGGGCGGATCTTAGTATTTCTCCGGTCACTGATGACACGGGAAAAGTCAGCCATTTTGTCTTTGTACAACGTGATATAACATCCCGAAAACTGAAAACTAGCACCCTCCAAAAAGAGCGAGAACAACTCCAGCAAATTATTACTAATGCTCCCGTGGCTGTAGCCATTTTAGATTGTTCTATGCGCTATATAGCTTATAGCGATCGCTGGCTACAAGAGTATCATCTTCCCCAAGAATCCTTAGTTGGTCGTAGCCACTATGAAATTTTCCCCCATATCTCAGAAACCTGTCGAGAACTGTACCGTAAAGCTATTGCTGGCGAGGTTATTTCCTGCTCGGAAGATGTGATGACTTATCCCGATGGTTCCCAGGGATATTTTCGCTGGGCGATTCATCCTTGGTATACCTTAAATCAGGAAATAGGCGGGGTGGTTATTGCCACTTATCCCATTGATGAATTGGTGAAAGCACGAGAAGCAGCCTTGGAAAACTCTCGGCTAAAATCCCAATTTCTCGCTAATATGAGCCATGAAATTAGAACCCCTATGAATGGGGTTTTGGGGATGACTGGATTATTGCTGAAAACTGAACTAGATACTAAACAAAAAGATTTTGTCCAGGCGATTCGCACCAGTGCCGATCATCTCTTGTCTATCATTAATGATATTCTCGATTTCTCCAAATTAGAAGCCCAAGAGATTGAACTAGAAGAACTAGATTTTGACCTGGAAGAATGCCTAGAAAATATCATTGATTTATTGGCAGCCCAAGCTGAAAATAAGGGCATTGAATTAGCCGCTATTGTCGATCGCAATGTTCCCCGTTATCTGCGCGGCGACCCCGGTAGACTGCGACAGGTACTTTTAAATTTGATGAGTAATGGCATTAAATTTACCCCCGCTGGAGAAGTAACCCTGCGAGTTAGCCGCCCTCCTAACTATGATATTAATGCTCCTTTGACATTACGTTATGAAGTGCAAGATACTGGCATTGGTATTCCGGCTGAGGCTCAAGAACGGGTATTTGAGGCTTTTTCTCAGGTAGATGCTTCCACCACCCGTAAATTTGGAGGAACCGGGTTAGGCTTAGTAATTTGTAAGCAACTTTTAGAGGTTATGGGGGGAGAAATTGGCTTGGAAAGTGTGGTTGATCAAGGTAGCACTTTTTGGTTTACTCTGCCTTTTTCTATATCCAAAACTGCATCATTTCCCAATTTACCAGATACCTTAACTAAGTTAAAAATTTTGGTGGTCGATGCTAATGCGAGTGTGCGCCAGTCTGTCCGCTATCTGATTCAATCTTGGGGGATGGAACTTCAGGAAGCCTCCGACCCAGAAATGGCTTTGTCAAAGTTGCGTGATGCCGCCCATAATAACCAACCCTTTAATTTGGCAATTTTTGACCAAAATCTGTTAATTTATGGAAAGCAAAATTTAGCGGCAGTTATCCAAAATGAACCCCTCATGAGTGCGACTAAGTTAGTGCTAATGACTTCTATGCGCCGCCTAAGTTCGGTGGAAGATTTATTAGATGATGGCTTGGCTAAAAGTTATTTAATTAAACCTGTGCGCGCTTCTCGATTATTTGATGCTTTACTCACAGCTATGGCTAATGAAATTACGGTGAATTTAGCCGAGTTTCATTCGGGTCGTGATAGCTTGGGGGATAATTCTAGCACCCTCTCCCCTGCGGGTTTGGATTTAAAAGTTTTACTGGCTGAGGATCATCCTATTAATCAACAGGTATTGTTAAATCAGTTGAGTTTATTAGGTATTGAAGCTGATTTGGCGGAAAATGGAGAACAGGTGCTGGAATTATTAAACGATCGCCATTATGACCTAGTGTTTATGGATTGTCAGATGCCTAAATTAGATGGTTATGCCACAACTGAGGAACTACGGAAACGGGAAGGAAACGATCGCCATACCACTGTCATCGCCCTCACCGCCCACGCCATGCCTAGCGATCGCCAAAAATGCCTATCAGCAGGTATGGATGATTATATCAGCAAACCCATAACCCAGGAGGAGTTAGCATTTAAACTGCAAACTTGGGCCGCCCGTCGGCAACAAATGCCCGGCACAAATGCCCCTACAACCAGCCAGACCCCCAAAACCATACAAAATAACCAAAACCAGGATAAACCCAGCCGGCTGGTCGATTTAGACCGCCTCCAGACAATTTCTAGGGGTAAGGTTGAATTTCAGAAAAAGCTATTGGCTGTATTTATGGAAAATGCTCACCAAGATCTAGCGAAACTGCGCCAAGCTACCAGCGCATCAGACTTTCAAGTTATGGCTATGGTAGCTCACCGCATCAAAGGTTCTAGTGGTAATGTGGGAGTAGCGATTTTAACTGCGATCGCCGCCGATATCGAACAAAAAGCCCGCCACCAAACTATCGAGGGATGTATGAGTCTAATTGACTCCCTCGCGGAAAATCTTAGCCGGGTGGATAGTTTTATTGAACAAAAATTTTATAGCTGATCACAAAACATGGCAAAATAGACTAACTAACATCACAGTAACTACTCAATTAATCAATATCAACCCATGGCAACTATTCTAATTGTTGATGATGACATCGCCACCCAAATGATTCTACAGAATACCCTAGAAGAACAAGGGTATAAAGTGGCGATCGCAGAAGATGGTAAAACCGCCCTAGAGTTAGCCGAAAGTCTGTCCCCAGAGTTAATTATTTGTGATTGGATGTTACCGGAGTTAAATGGCTTAGAAGTATGTCAGAAACTGCGTTCCCATCCCACATTAGCCCCTACCTTTTTCATCATCTTGACCGCCCAGGAACAACTAGAGGATTCTAGTTCAATGGCGGACTTAACTGCTCAATACCGAGTGGATGAATGGATGAGCAAACCCATTGAAATTGATGGACTTTTAGCGCGGGTGCGATGTGGTTTAAAAATTTCTGCCCAAAATAAACATTTAAAACAGGCTTATCAACAACTCTTATACAGCGAAAAGATGCTGAATTTGGGGCAAATGGTGTCCGGTATTGCCCACGAAATTAATAACCCGGTTTCCTTTGTGACTGGTAATATTAACCATGCGACTGGTTACGCTCAAGATTTAATGGAATTGGTAGAGTTGTATGGTGAAACTTATCCCGAACCTGCGGCAGACATTGAGGAAAGAATCGAGGATATTGATTTAGAATTTCTGCTAGAAGATTTTCCGAAACTGCTAGAATCAATCAAACTGGGAACCGACAGAATCCGCCATTTGGTGGAGTCTCTGCGTAATTTTTATAAGCAGGATGATGGGGAATTAAAAACCGTTGACATTCATCAAGGTCTGGCAGATATTCTCCTGATTTTACAAGGACGTATTAAAGGTAAAAAAGGTCGCGGGATTCAGATGGTTCAAAACTACGGGAAATTGCCCCAGGTGCAATGCTACCCAGGGCAACTTAATCAGGTGTTTATGAACTTGTTAAATAATGCGATCGACAGTTTGGATACTAACCGAGAAGAAGATAATGAGTTTCAGCCCCAAATTCAGATTACGACGGAGGCGGAAACTTCGGATAAATCAGGGGAGGGTTGGGTAACAATCAGGATTTATGATAATGGTGACGGCATTCCCGAATCAGTATGCGATCGCATTTTTGAACCCCTATTCACCACCAAACCCCCCCAAATAGGTACAGGTATGGGATTAAGTCTCAGCCATAAAATTATCACCGAAAGCCATAGGGGAACCATCGAAGTTAAATCCGACCCCGAAACCGGAACCGAATTCATCATCAAAATTCCCCAACAGCAAACCCCAACCAGTGATTAAACACAATTAAAACTCTTGTTCGTGAAACTCCGGTTTTAAATCCCTTTCCATCAAGGCTTCAACCGCTTCTTGGGGGTTGATTTCATTGTTCAATAAGCGATAGACCTCTTCAGAAATGGGAACCGGAATTTTTTCGCGGTTAGCAATAGCAATCAGTACATTAGTGGTATTTACCCCTTCGGCGGTACTACCCAACTCCTGTAAAATCACCTCCAAGGTTTTACCCTTAGCCAAACCATAACCCACCCGATAATTACGACTTAAAGCACTATTACAGGTGGCTAACATATCCCCCAAACCGGACAGACCAAAAAACGTCTCTGTCTGTCCCCCCAAATGGGTCCCAATGCGGATCATTTCCGTTAGCGCCCGGGTCAGGAGGGCAGATTTGGCATTAATGCCCAATTCTAAACCATCACAAACCCCAGAGGCGATCGCAATTACATTTTTCAAAGTCCCCCCCAACTCCGTCCCCATGGGGTCATTACTGGTATAAACCCGCAGCAAACTGGAAGCAAATAGCTTTTGGGCGAACTCCGCCGCCGCCATATCAGCACTTGCTACCACCGTCGCAGCCGGAAGATGTCGTTCAATTTCCGCCGACAGATTAGGTCCAGATAGTACCACAATGGGATGATCTGGGAAATCCTCGTGCCAAATTTGAGAAGGAGTCCGGGTACTTTCCGCGTCCAAGCCTTTAGTCGCAGTGACAATAGGAACATGATCGGGGATACCAATTTCCTGGAGTTTTCCCGCCGTCGCCGCCACCCCTTTCATAGAAATAGCAGAAACGATTAAATCAGCGCCTTCTACCGCTTCCTCCAAAGTATTACCTAAACGGCGAGACCAGAGATTAATTTTATGGCCATTATGACCCGCCAACTCAGCCAGCGCACTACCCCAAGCCCCCGCCCCCAAAACTGTCAGGGTTGCCTGTTCCTTATCTGGAAATTCCATAAAATCTTCGTTATTCTATCTAAACAAGGGTACATTTTCACAGGGACTAGCCCTCAGCATCACCAATGGTTAAACCATTTGAGGTGATACAGCCTTTTCCCCAGCCTCCAATTCATAATCGGGAATGCAGTTTAACCGCATATAGTCATGGTAGGCTACCAGTTCGCGATCGCATTTTTCTTGAGTCCAGCCCGCATATTTTTGCAGAGTCTCAGTGATAGTCGGTAATAAATCTAACCCATAGCGCGCGTGCATCGCTAGAGTAGTTCGTCGCCGGGTAATATCCACCAAAGTTTTTGCCATTTCCGATCGCACTCCGTAGACCAGTTGGGCTTTAATATCAGGTAAAGCCGGGGTAATTTTTTCCCTCAACTCTTCATGTTCATCAGTTAGCTGCAACACCTCCAGCGCCCGCGCCCCATAAATCGAAAACAGATGATGAATAGTTTTGAGAGGTAGTTGGGGGCGATAATCATAAAGGGCTTGTCCGATGCGAGTATCATTAGGGAAAATTGCCCCAGGTAGTGGCGTGTCCGTCTCACACCGTGGCGCAGGTCGCCCCATTTTCTGATAACTCGCCTCAACCAACTCTTCCGCCACCTGGCGATAGGTGGTTAGTTTTCCACCAATCAAAGATAGCAGATTTTCCACCCCATCTTTATCATGGTCATAAACAATGTGTTTCCGGGTGATAGCAGCCGTTTTTTGGCTAGGTTCCACATAGGGAAGGGGGCGGACCCCAGAATAGGTAAACTTCACGTCTTGACGCGAAAGTTCAGCGGTAGGAAGAATGCCATTAGTTTCCCGCAACAGATAATCAATTTCATCATTATCTGCCTTAATGGCTTCCAGATTCTCATTAAAATAAATATCCGTAGTGCCAATGAGATACATTCCCAACCAAGGCACAATAAAAAACGGTCGTCCGTCGGATTTTGCCTCTACATATAGGGAAGTTTCCGGCGCACCAGGGAAGGGATCTACAATAATATGGCTGCCTTTAGTGCCACCGATTTTGCGAGTTGTGCCAATGGGCGCGGCTTCGTCTTTCTGTCGCCCCAATTTACAAACGCGATCGACCCAAGGGCCAGAAGTATTGATAACTACCGCCTTCGGACTACCCTTAACCGTAAAAGTTTCCCCACTGAAAACATCCCGACAATTCAGTTTATTAATGCGTTTTCCTTCCCGGTCAAGTCCCGTCACTTCCACATAATTAAGAATGGTTGCGCCCGCTTGTTTAGCCGCGATAATATTTTCCAGACACAACCTCTCAGCATATTCTACTTGAGCATCATAATACTGAGCGCCGCCTTTCAGATTTTCCTTATCTAAGGACCGGAATAATTGCTGAAATTGGGTGTTAGGTAGCATTCTATGAGTCGGTAAACTCTTGTCATAGCTGAACACATCATAAAGCAGCATTCCCGCCCAAATTTTCCAATAAGGACGCGATCGCCCCCCATAAACTGGTACAGTTAATAACAGTGGTTTAACTAAATGGGGCGCTGTCCGCAGTAAAATTTCTCGCTCTCGCAGGGACTCACGCACTAGGGGAAACTCGAAATATTCCAGATAACGTAATCCTCCATGAACCAGCCTAGTAGACCAGCTTGAGGTCGCCCCCGCAAAATCCCCTTTTTCAATTAAAATAGTTTTTAAGCCCCTCAGCGCCGCATCACGAGCTACTCCGGCTCCATTTATACCACCGCCAATCACAATTAAATCGTAGGTTTCCGCCTGAATTTTTTGATAGTCTCCCATGATGATTAGAGTTGAGTTTTCTTGGCTACTTTAACATCAGAAATTCGGCTAATTGATGTCCTTTCCGCATGGTATCACCAATTAACCGAATGGCGAGTTTTTTAAACAGCCACCGCCTGTTTAACAGCAGCTTTTTGATGTGTCATAGACTCGAAACGTTCAAACACATGATCCGCCCAATACTTGACATCATATTTAACTACAGTTTTATGCATTTCAGCCATCCGCTGTTTTTGTTCTTGGGGGTCCATAGCCAAAGCATATTCGATCGCCTCATCCATGCGCTGAGTCGAATAGGGATTAGTCAAAACCGCCTGGGGAAGTTCCACCGCCGCCCCCACAAATTCCGACAGCACCAAGACACCGCCGCGATCTTCTCTGGCGACCACATATTCTTTAGCTACCAGGTTCAAACCATCCCGCAAGGGAGTAGTCCAGCAGACATCAGCTAATCGGTAATAGGAAAACAAATCCGACAGCGGTATAGGCTGGGTAAATAACAAAGTCGGCATCCAATCTAGGCGCGCAAATCTGCCGTTAATTTTCCCTACTAATTGCTCGATTTGATGTTGAGCCGTTTTATAAACCCGCATCCCATCAGCCGCCGATACACAAGTCATCAGAAACTGAACTTTTCCATGTAAATCTTGGCGACGTTCTAACAGTCGCTCATAGGCTTCTAACATCTGCCGATTTCCCTTGACATAATCCACCCGACCCGCAGCCAAAATCAATTTGCGATCGCCTAATTCTTTACTAATTGCCGTCAATCGTGACTGACCCTCTGGCTTCTCTAAAACCGATTCTATGAAACCCGGATTTGTACCCACCGGGAAAGCGTCAATATTCACTATTTGACCCTTATACTCAAGTTGGCTGACCATTTCTGGTTCTGCTAAAGCCGTTCCTACTTTGGTAAGATGAGGGGCTACAGGTTCCCGTTTAACCACTTTTATCTCGCACAAACTGCGGGCGACATTTACAAAATTCTCCGAGTAGCGAGGAATATGGAAACCGACTAAATCGCAGCATAAAAGACTCTCCACAATTTCCTGTCGCCAAGGTAGGATATTAAACACATCCACCGACGGAAATGGCGTATGATGAAAGAACGCAATCCGTGCATCCGGTTTCATTTCCCGAATGTAGCGCGCCGCCAACCATAGGTTATAGTCATGAATCCAAATTAAGGCATCATCTGCCGCCTCTTCGCAGGCTGCTTCTGCAAATAAACGATTAATCGTGGTAAAGTTTTCCCAGTCTGCTGTTTCCGAGGTGAAATGGTAGGGGAACGAGTGTAGAACTGGCCAGAATGCCTCTTTAGAGGTGATGTGGTAAAAATGTTTAACCTGGTCCGCGTTTAAGGCTATGCGGCGCACAGTATAGTTGCCTTCATCTTCTACTTCTACTCTTTCTTGAAAGTCCGCTTTTTGCTTCGCCGTTACTTGTTTCCAAGCTACCCAAGTGCCTTTATTAACGTTAGCAAAGAAACTTTTTAGGGTCGGTACGATACCATTAGGGCTTTTTTTGGCTCGGTAGTGAATTTTTCCATTTTCGATTACCTCATCGTAGGGTTCGCGATGGTACAGAATTACCAGTGAAGATTTCATAATTTTTGTGTTTTCCGTGAAACAATTTTGAGGTTTACAGTTATGCGATCGCCTGAATTTTCAGGAGTCTCGCGCCATGTTCATTTGCGGTCAACTCCCACGCTAAAATACAGCGCGTCTGTGGGTCAATTTACGAGTTGACTTGCTTGATGAACAGGGATATATAGATTTATTCATGAAAACTATATTGACAACAACAAATTGATGGTTAAGTATGTTAGTGTTAACTTCCCATCAACGCCATACAGTAGGTAGGCTATAATTATGCGATCGCCATCAAACATCAACCACATTTGAGCGATACCGCACCTAATGGTCAATTGAGCCATTGACCTATTACACTTTAACTCTATTACTGGAGCCTAGCCTTCGCAGGTTAACAAAACTTAACCATAGTTAACATCTATCCTAGGGTTGATTCACAAATGGGGGAAGCGATCGCAAATTTAAAACTAACGCTAGAGTCGGAAACCCCTGGGTTAGACTAGAGTTAAATTGTCGAGTCAAGTAGAAAGTTAGTTTTGGTAACCACAACAGAACCCACCATCAAACTGGTAGACGAAGAAACCGAAAATCTGCTAAATTGGGCAGCGACCGTCGAGCATTCCAAAGCCTCCTATTTTGAAAAAGCGCAAATTCTCGCCCAAAAATTAGGAGCGCACTGGCTAGGAGACGGACTCACACAAATCGGATTTTGGACCCCCAAATTAACCTCCCAAGTCATGCGGAGGCTAGAGATTTTCCTAGAGGTACTCACCCCCATAGATGAAATAGACCTGCGGGCAGATCAGCAAGTAGTCCGTTTCCACCGTACCCGACTCAACCTCAAACAACAGGGAGAATATCACTGGGGGGTTGTGGCCGGAATGGAACCCGGAAGCCGAGAGCAAGTCGGATCATTCTATTGGCTGCGCTACATTGACCAAGCCGAAAAACTGCAAGCCATCCGTGACCCCCTAGCCTACTCCCTTCCCTATGGAGTATTCGGACCCGCCGAACTTTACGACATCGAAACCCTACAAGCCCAACGCGCCGACCTAGAATATTTGAGCCGTCGGGGAACCTCCCGCCACCCCACCATTGATCTACATGATGATGATCTCTCCCCCCTACCCAACCCCAGATTAATTCCCAGGGTTCGGGCTCCCAAAAACATTCTGCAACTTCATGTAGGAACCGCCACCGCTGCTGGAACCTTTGAGGGATTAACCAGCCTTTATAGTCGCATTTCCGATAAATTAGCCAAAAATATTCCTCTGACCCCCCTCGAGGAAAACTATATCGGTTATGGTGCTGTCCAACTGCTACCGACAGAACCCCCCATCGAGTTTAGGGATGAATATAGTCCCGAAAGTGAGTTTTTCGCCTTCATGTCAGAAGATGAAGACATTATCGAGATTAATCTTAGCAAACCCGATACCCAGGATTGGGGCTATGATGTGCCAATTTTAGGTTCTTCTACCACAAATCCCGCAATTCTAGGCAGTCGTCGCCCTGATGAGGTAGTGGATTTTATTGCCACATTGCATAATTTCTCTACCGGACCCATTCAGGTGATTTATGACATTGTTTATGGTCATGCTGATAACCAATCAGAATTACTCCTGAATCGTCAGTTCCTAAAAGGGCAGAATATGTATGGTCAGGATTTAAACCACCAACTGCCAACGGTGCGGGCAATTTTGCTAGAAATGCAGCGCCGTAAAATGAATACCGGAGTTGATGGGATTCGCATTGATGGCGGTCAAGATTTCCGCTTTTTTAATCCCTTAACTGGCTTCGTGGAACAGGATGATGCTTATTTGTTAGCCATGAGTGATGTCGTCCAAGATATTGGCGGCTATCAACGGTTACTGTTTACTATTTTTGAAGATGGCAGACCCTGGCCAGAGGAAGGATGGGAGGAAATTTCTACCTATCGAGATCTGATTGAACTGCGCCCAGACTCCTTCCAATGGGGGCCGTTGATTTTTGCTCATAATACGCCCACCTTAAAGGGTTTTTGGGATAGAAAATGGAAACGAGTTTGTGAGGTGATTTATCAGGGAGAAAATTGGATTACGGGTTGCGCTAATCATGATACCGTCCGACGGGGTAATCAGGTTGAGTTAGACCAAGAAATTAATTGGAATTTGGGTAAAACTTGGTCGGAGGTTTTGCATAATGGTTATGATAATCCGGCGGTGACATTGTGGGTATATGGCTTTAGTCCGGGTTTACCCATGGATTTTATTAATGCTACCACCAGAGCCCCCTGGATGTTTTTCCGCAATACTGATGAACGCTATGGCGTGAAAGTTGTTGCCGAAGAAATGGGCTTTTTGGATTGGCAAATCACCCCGGAATTGTATCAGCAAGATTTTGTGTTTTCTCGTTTAAAAAGTTTGGGATTTGAGGACTTAGAAGAACTCAAGCAGTTTGGGAAGGCTTTACAACAGGCGATGATTGATGCTGATTATAGTCTACCCGCTGTGGTAGAGGCTTGTCAGGCTTGTTTTGGCGATTCTGCACAAGAGTGTAAACTTGAATATTTGCAAAAGATTAATCACCCGGAAATGGTGGAGTTTCTCAAGGATCTCGATATTCCGAAACTCAAAGAATTTGCCCTCAAATTTATGGAGGACTGCTACGAAATCTGTAATGTCTCTCACTATGGTGAGGATCTAAATGCTGTGCAAACTAATTTTAATTTGCAGTTGCGTCGCTTCCGACACGATCGCATTTGGTTGCGTCAGAATTTGATGGGAACAGATCAGTTTCACAAAATCGGTGATCAGACTCAGACCGTGTTTTATGGAGTCCGAGGAAACCCTTACCGGGAAGAAGACCAAGTGGTGATGGTGGCCAATATGGGAGGGGAACCAATGACGGTAACCGTGGGAGATTGGCTAGAATTAGACTTATCCGAGTGGAAAGTGGCGATCGCCTCTCCCGGAGTCCAATTAGATGATAACCTAGCTTCCTTGAAGAAATTTGAACTCAAAGATAGTCAAGGTGTCCTGTTAGTACCCCAACAGCCCCAGAAATAACCTGTAGATCATAGCTGAATTGCTACCCATGCTACAGGCATTCCCAGAAATTAATGTTAGGTTGGAGTAGGGACGGTAAACAACAGGGTTGATTTTGACAAGTTCATCCCTGAGAATGTATCTTCTGTTTTCAGGCTGCATATCTGTTGCCGTCCCTAACAATTTCCCAACTTGATCACACATTTTGATTGAACTGGTGGCTATCATGGAACTAAACGACTTTTTGACCCCCCGTTATCCTTATCGAGGATCAGACCAACCCGAAAATATGCTATTTAACGCCAACCTGCAAGAATTTGCTCAACAGGTTAGTTATATTGCCGCTTTGCAAACCAACGGGAAAATGTCCACATTAGAGTCTTATAAAAAAATCAAACAACAGTGGAAGAGACTCAAAAAAACCCATAAACAACTCACGTAGTAGGTCAACTCATCAATTGACCTACACACGGCAAAAATTCGGGAGTTTGGTAGCTCCGTCTTTTGAAAGCGGGGCGGAAAAACGACTCGGCGGCTTTAGCCGCAATGACTATGATAGAATGGTATCGCCTTCTCTATGACCCAAATGAAAGGGGCTTAACATCCCGTGAGGGCAGACTTGCATCATGCAGAAATGTCGGCAGCAAAGACGTTTCATTGGCGAGAGACAAAAGGTGATTGAATGAAAATAAGTAAAAGGAAGCCTTCGGGCCACCTATAGAGGCGTATTTGACTTCGCCTAGGAGTCCGACTTGTCGGAAGTTCTGAAATCCCTCCGGGGAATCCCCGTCGCTTTAGCGCGGGGAGTAGTCAAAGATAACTGCGATCGCCCTTTGGTAGGGGGAGAGGTGGAAACTAGGGGATATAATCTATACCTAACTAGGCAACCCCTCTCCCTCTGCTACTTACTTATGTATTTATGATGAAATGCCATTATGCCGCCAAACAATATATTTCCCTAACCAGTCTGGGTCTACTCGTCTATGGTGCGATCGCTTTACCTTCCCCCAGTTGGGCTGAAAACCCCACCAATAACCCCCCTCCTCACCTTTCCCAGCTTTCAGCGCCACCAACCCAAGAAGCCCCATATACCTTGGGTGCGGGTGATGTAATCCAAGTATTTATTTTTCCCGTCGAACAATATAGCAGTCAACAAGAAGTATTAGTTGACGGTACAGTTAACCTTCCCCAAGCTGGTAGTATTTCCGTAAGTGGCATGACCTTAGAAGAGGCGGCTAGGGCTATAGGCGATCGCTATGAAAGCGCCAGAGTATTACGAAACCCCAGAGTAACCATCAGCCTCATTACTCCCCGTCCCCTCAGAATAGGCATTTCAGGGGAAATCAACCGCCCCGGTTCCTATACCATGGCTAGGGAAGGTTCCCAATTTCCCACCATTACCCGCGCCCTACAATTAGCCGGAGGTATCACCCAAGCCGCAGACCTGCGACAGGTGCAACTACGACGACCCCAGTTGGGAACATCAGAGCAAATCATCAATCTAAATCTGATGGAACTTCTGCAAACAGGTAGTCTCAGCACCGATATCCGGCTTAGGGATGGAGATGTTATCTATATTCCCACCACCACCGAAATTGACCCAGAAATGGGGCGACAAATTGCTAGGGCTAGTTTTGCTAACAACGAAGCCAGCCTAATTGATATTGCCGTATCTGGAGAAGTGCGCCGCCCCGGTCCCTATACCATCCCCAGTCAAGGAGGACCAGGGGGAGTCGCTACCATTAGCCAAGCCATTAAGCAAGCTGGAGGAATTCGGCTAATGGCGGATATCAGTCGGGTGCAAATTCGTCGCCTCACCAACCAGGGACAAGAACAAATACTAGAAGTAAACCTAGAACCTATCCTAGACGGGGATAATCTGCAACAGGATATAGTTCTACAAAATGGTGATAGTATCTTCATCCCTGCCTTAGAAACGGCCAATCTGGAACAATTATCTAACCGCCGCGCGGCGAGTTTTGCGGCTGACCAAAGTGAACCTTTAAATATTGCTGTGATTGGGCAAGTATTTCGACCGGGGCCTTATACTGTTACTGGCACTGCTCGCACCGGAGATGCTGGAGTCCCTGGGGCGGCGGGTGGTGGTAGCATCCCCACTGTTACCCGCGCTATTCAGGTGGCGGGAGGGGTTAAACCAGAGGCTGATATTCGACAGGTGGAAATTAGGCGCTCTGATAGTCGTGGGAGTCGCCAAGTGATTACTATTAATCTTTGGGAATTACTCCAAAATGGTGATGCTACCCAGGATACAATATTACAGGAAGGGGACACGGTTTTTGTACCCACAGCTACGGAGATTAACCCCGTGGAAATGGGGGCAATTGCTAACGCTAGTTTCTCCCCAAACAATATTCGTGTTAATGTGGTGGGGGAAGTGCAAAGGTCTGGAGTTGTTCAAATTCCCCCTAATACTCCCTTAAATGAAGCTATACTGACGGCCGGGGGGTTTACCTCTCGCGCCCATCAGTCCTCGGTGGAGTTGATTCGCTTTCGCCCTGATGGTACTGTGGAACAGCGCCGCCTACCAATAGATTTTACTCAGGGAGGTAATTCCCCGAATAATCCTCCTCTCCAAAATAATGATGTGGTGATTGTGGGGCGATCGACCCTGGCGAGTATTTCGGATACAGTAGATACTATCATTACGCCGTTAAATAGAGTGCGATCGCTTTTTGTAGTTCCCAGCGCGTTTATTGATATTTTCAGGAATTACTAAGTCCGTTTTATCCCCGATAAATTTATGTTCTCCATTACTAAAAAAAGCTCCCGAAAACGCGAAATTTTGGAAATTGTTTTCAGCAACGGCTGGGACTATATGCGGGGTTTGTTAGTGGGGGATAAACCAGAAGAACCTCGGCTACCATCTCCTGATGTTTTACGGAATATTTTAATTGAATTGGGTCCGGTTTATGTCAAGTTAGGACAACTTTTATCAACTCGTCCTGATTTGCTACCGGGAAGATATGTTGATGCTTTAACCGATTTACAAGCTAATGTTCCCGCTGTGGCTTGGGGGGATATTGAAACTCAACTTAGACAACAGTTTTCTCAACCTTTAGACCAGATTTTTAGTCGTATTGAAACTGAGGCGGTGGCGGCGGCATCCATTGGACAAATCCATCGCGCTACGTTGAAAAGTGGCGAAGAAGTGGCCTTAAAAGTACAGCGTCCAGGAATTGCTATTATTGTTGAACAGGATATTGAGTTAATTAAATCTTTGGCGGATTTAGTGGCGATTACTGAGTGGGGAGAAGATTATGATATTGTGGCGATCGCTGAGGAATTTACTAGCGCTTTAAAAGCTGAATTAGACTTTACCTCAGAAGCTGAATATACAGACAAATTGCGGCAAAATCTCTCAAAAACTCGGTGGTTTGACCCCGAAAAGTTAATTATTCCCAAAGTTTACTGGGAATTTACAACTCCTAATTTACTGGTATTAGAATGGTTAGATGGTGTACCTTTATTGTTGTCAGAACCTTCTAAGAAACAGACCAATGAGGATGATCCACGCCGGGGAGAAATTACCAGTTTATTATTTCGTGCCTTTTTTCAGCAAATCTATTTAGATGGCTTTTTTCATGCGGACCCCCACCCAGGAAATCTGTTTTATCTTAATGATGGACGGGTAGCTATTTTAGATTGTGGAATGGTGGGAAGGCTAGACCCTCGGACTCAGCAAATTTTAACCGAAATGTTACTAGCAGTTGTGGATATAGATGCTAGACGTTGCGCCCAACTTACCTTAGAATTAGCAGAATCATCGGAATCGGTGCAACTGGGTCGCCTGACTAATGATTATGATAGTATGCTGAGACGATATTATAATCTGAGTCTGGCGGAAATTAATTTTAGTCAGGTATTCTATGAGATTTTGCAGATTTCTCGCAATAATAGAATTCGCCTCCCTAGTAATATGGGATTATATGCTAAAACTTTGGCGAATTTGGAGGGAGTCACCCGCAGTTTTAACCCGGAGGTTAATTTACTCAATGAGATTAAACCATTGATGACGGAGTTATTCCGCAATCAATTGTTAGGAGATAACCCCCTAGAGACTCTGTTAAGGACGGCTTTAGATCTCAAAAGTTTATCATTGCGATCGCCTAGTCAAATTGAACTGTTTTTAGACCGGGTTACTTCCGAAACTCTCAAATGGAATATTAGAATCCCAGAATTAACTAGCCTGAAAAATAGCCTAAATGATGCGGCTAACCGCCTGTCTTTTAGTATTGTACTCGGTTCGTTAATTATGGGGGCGGCGATGATTTCAACTGGGGCGCAAACTCCCCAGTTGTCTCTGATTAGTAATATCCTCTTTGCGGCGGCTTCCCTGGTGGGGTTATGGCTGCTGGTGAGTGTATTGCGATCGGGAAATTTACGGTAAATTAACCTATAATAAGCCCCGATAGCGAATAAAAATTAACACCGCCGCCCAGGACCCCAAAGCCACCTTTAAGGCAACTAAAATATTCAGTAATGGCATAATCCCACCACTGACTAAACTCCCTAATTCACCATGAGGTAATTCTATACCAAACAGAGTAATTACCGCCAATAAAATAAAGATGAGGACGGAAATTTTCTCCCAAATAGATGCCTGCCAACGCTGATAAATTCCCTGCATTAACTCCGGTGGAGAAGTGATCGCAATTAAACCGATCGCCGTCCCTCCTGCTACTCCGGCAGCAAAACCACCCCCAGGGCTAAGATGACCCCTAATGGCTAATTCAATACTCACCAAAGCCGCAATAGTCGCGCCTAGTCGCGCTAAAACAACGGAAGGCTGATCAGTAAATCGATACACTTTACTAAGGGGTTTCTCATTGGCGAGTAAAAAATTACAGCCCATAATTGAGATGGTAAAAACCACTACCTCGAAGATGGTATCATAGAGGCGATTTCTGAAAATGATGCCGGAAACCGCATTAGGTACACCACTATCTTGCACTACTACTTCCACAATGGAAGGACCCAACCATTCATCGATCGGGTTGGCAATCAGCAACATCTTGAGATAAAGTATCACACCCACAGCGACATAAACCCATTTCATTAGTGTTTCTCCCCAGATTCTGTTAAATTAAAATAGTTTAAAATGGTTCGGGATGATGTCAGTTCGGCTTGCATAATGTCATAGAGCCGTTTCAGCCTAGTAGTGGTATAATAGGGTAAAGGTTCCGGTTCTGCCGATTCTGGCGATTCTGGCGATTCTGGTTGATGAGATTTGGTCGGGTAAGGACTGGCAAATATTGAATGTAAAGGCTGGATACAAGTGGCATGAATTTCCTTGGTGACTAAGGCATGATGTAACTCTTCTAAGTCCTTATAAGGTACTAATTCAACCCGCATATAATGTTGGCGAAAAATTCCCCGTAATTCATCGACCAGTTGACCAAAAGGGCGATCGCTTTCCGGCTGTTGTAATTCCTCTTTCAGGACACCCAAACGCATAACCAAAGAAGAACGCACCGCCACCCCATACAGGGTAATTGCCAGCATCGTCCCCACTAATGCTTCAGTTAAGGCTACATCTGCAGCCCCTAAGATCGCATAAACCAAAGCAGCCACAGCACCCAATATACCACGAATTACTAAGGCATGATAGGGGTTAACTTGTAAAACTACCATGGCGGTGGCTAGAGGCATTAACGCCGTGATTAGATAGATAGTATTATCGTTCATCGTCACCTTCACTACTGGAACAGTAAGCTAATACATATCCTAAAACAGTATTCCAAATTGCCAAAGAAATAATGGCAAGAATCAGCAGGGGCCATTCGCTGGGAATTCTCAGTAATAGTCCGAAAACTATGGTCATGGAACCCAAGGTATCAGAGACTGATAAACCATGTAGTTTGAATAATACTGAGCGATCGCCGACTAGGGGAAAAGTTCCCCAAAACCAAAAGACCACCCCAACTAACATCAAAAGGTCACTGAATAAGTTAATCATGATTCACTTAGTTAATACATCACTCATGCGTCTAAGAATTTGAGCCAATAGCATTAAAGACGCATTCCCAACACTGAGAATAATTACCCCAACTACGCCAATCATCCAATCATCTCTTAAAACCGAGACAACTAGAATCATGATCGATGTTTTACTAGCAATACTAGAAAATGCTAACACCTTTTGCCAAATATTATCATCTTGGCAGGCTTCGTAAATAGGAATCATTAAAGCTACCAGCATTATCATTAAAATATTGTTCATGAATCAGGCCTCCGGCGACGTACCCAATGGACTTCATACCAGCCCTCTTGGTGATATTTTAAAACAATTGTTTTCGGGGTAAAGGTAATGATAAAGATATCTAAAAAAATTAAACCCGGTGTTCTTTGGGGTTTCACTCTTTCCATGGTGATATCTTCATAATTATGGGGTTTTAAGATAATCTCAAAAGCCTCTAGGTAGGCTTGAGGCACTGACCTAATGACTTCCCCAAAAGCCCTTAACCAGTCGTTTAAAGCCGCCTTAGAGGGGCTACGACCGGGTAATAATAAACACACACTCACCCCGATAATGATATTAGCTAAACTCAGGTCAGCAGTAATCAGAAACCAAATAGCTAATCGCAGAATTAAGTTGAGAGACAGATATTTAATCATGCTATACCCACCGCGAAAATAAACCAAAAGAGCACTGTTAACATGATGGTCATTCCACCAATAATATGTTCCAGCTTTTCCCAGGATCTGGACAGGTTCACTACTAAGTCTTTAAACAGCACAAAATAAGCCAACCATCCGACACTTATAGTTACCAGAGATTTGACAATATTATCAATGGTGTAAACTGATTGATAATAGAAAAAGTTAGCCAAAATCAGCCCCCCCAGCAGAATTACCATGGCTGGTAATAACCCCCGTTGCTTTTCTTCAGTTTCTGGGGTTGCTGGTAGTTGAGTATGGGGAATAAAGATGAATTTAGCAAAGTATATGGTTGTTCCTATGGCGGCTATATTAAGGATGATTTCTTGCCAAGACCACAGATTTTTAAAGGTGATAATCTTCGCACCAAAGCCAGACAGTAAAGGGAAACCAGAGACAGACAAACTAGCTATCAATAATGGTATCCAAACTGAGGTATTAATGGGCTGCGCCTGTAGTTGCTTAAAGCTGCGACTAGGTAAACTTCCAGCTATTAAGAATAAAGCTGATTTAACCAAGCCGTGGGTGAGGGCATAAAAACCGCCAACTACTGGGGCGGCAAGAACAAATCCTAACTGGGAAATGGTGCTAAAAGCTAGGGTTAGCTTGGTGTCTTTTTGAAAAACTGCATAAACCACACCGAAAATGGCGGTGCTGATACCAAAGATTCTTAGCACTGGGTCAATCTCTGGTACAATTAGGGCGCAACGAATTAGGGGAAAGACTCCGGCTTTGACTACGACTCCTGAGAGAAGGGCGGAAACGGGGGTTTCCGATTCGGAGTGGGTTAGCGGTAGCCATAACCCAGAGACAAACACGCCACCTTTGACTAATAGTGCCATTAAGATTAGGGCTATGGCTTCTGGAGGTGAAGTCCGTAAGCCACTAAAGGCAAAGGAATGATCGGCTTGGTAGACAAGACCGACCCCGATCAGGTAGAATAGCATGGCGGTGTTGCTCACAAATAGATAGCGTAGGGCTATCCAAATTGAGCGATCGCTACGAGGGTAGGAAATTAACAGGAAAACTGCGATTCCTAAAACCTCTAGGGCTACATACAGGCTAAGAAAATCCTGACAAACAAATGTGGCATTAACACTGCCATGTAAAATCATTGTCTGGGCATAAAAAAAAGCGACTTTCTCCCGGTTCCAACAGTAAAAAATCACTGCAGTTGTGACTAGGGCGTTGGTCACAATCAAGTAGCCACTTTGTTGATCAACTAATAGTTGAACACCGAAGTTATCTAGTAGTTTGATTGGCAAATCTGTATCATTTAACAGAACCTGCAACCCATAAGCTAGGGAACAAAGGGCTGCCAAAACAGCTAGATAGCGATCGAATTTGGGAAGTAAATAGATACTGAACCCGATAAACATTGGTAATGCTATCAATGCGATCGTAATATTGGTCATGGGGTATTGTTCTTTTCGATCTCGTCGGTTTCTAGGGTGGGGTTATCGCGGGCTAACTTCATGACACCAACCAGCATTAATGCTTGGACGGAAAAGCCAATTACGATCGCTGTCAAAATCACCGCCTGTGGCACGGGGTCGGCATAATTGCCATTATCTCTGGCATTACCGATAATCGGCGTAAAAAAGCCATCTCGGGAGGCGATAAGTACATAATAGGCGATTACCCCTGTACTCATCACATCCATGGAGATAATTTTCATCATCAGGTTCTTTTTGAGAATGATGCCGAAAAATCCGAACATCACGGAGGCGAATACTAACGACTCTAACACAATGATCTGTCAGCTAAAGGAGTTGGTTAATTATATGTAAAGCATACACTATTTCCGCAAAAAACAAAATATCTTTTTGGGAATTTTGGCAAAATTTTAGTTAGCCAAAATGCTCGGGTTTATCATGGCAAAAATTTAGGAAATTTTTAACCACACAACCAGCCAAAATATACCAGTTAAACTCAGAGTCATGACCCCAATCAGATGGTCTAATTTTTCCCAAGTTTTCGGGAGGTTAATTAGGGAGTTTTTGAAAATCATAAAATAGGCTAACCAACCCACCCCAATAGTAGCTAAAGCCTTAGTAATCTTCTCGACGGTATAGGTAGACTCGTAGTAGGGAAGATTAGCGAAAATTAAGGCAATAAACAGAATACATATAGCTGGAATTAATGCCACTTTTTGAGAGTCAAATTTTTCGAAGGAGGCGGACTGTTCGTGGGGAATAAAGATAAATTTGGCAAAATAGATGACGGTTCCCACTGAGGCAATATTGAGAGCGATATCTTCCCAGGCTGACAAGTCTTTAAAAACGAGGGCTTTTGCTGAAAAAATAGATAACAGGGGGAAACCAGATATAGATAAACTAGCCAGGAGTAGAATTAGCCAGAGGAAAGTGGTAATCGGCTGCTGGTGCAGTTGTTTAAAGTCGCGACTAGGTAGACTTCCTTCTATGAGGAATAAAGCTGATTTAACTAAGCCGTGAGTGAGAGCATAAAAACTTCCGGCGACGGGGGCGACAATCATCAAACCTAATTGGGAAATACTACTAAAAGCGAGGGTGCGTTTGGTGTCTTGTTCAAAAATGGCATAAATTGCACCTAACAAGGCGGCGGCTACCCCAAAGATGCTTAGAACTGGGCTAAATTCGGGTAGAATTAAAGCTAAACGTACTAAGGGAAAAACTCCGGCTTTGGTGACAATTCCTGAGAGAAGGGCGGAAACAGGGGTTTCTGATTCAGCATAGGTCATGGGTAGCCATAACCCTGAGACGAAGATACCACCCTTGGCTAATAAACCCATGAAGATTAGGGATATAGCCTCTGGAGAGGAACCCCGTAAGCCAGCAAAAGCAAAGGAATGATGGGCTTGGTAGACAAGGGCGACCCCTACCAGGTAGAATAGCATGGCGGTATTGCTAACAAATAGATAGCGTAAGCCTACCCAAATTGAGCGATCGCTGCGAGGATAAGCAATTAATAAAAAAACGCCTATTGCTAAGACTTCTAAAGCCACATATAGACTAATAAAGTCCTGGGACATAAAAATTGAGTTAAGGCTGCTATGAACAATTAATATCTGAGTAAAAAACAAGCCAGTAATCCGGGACTGCCAACAGTAGACAATCACTGCCATAGTGACTAAGGCATTGGTCAAGATTAAGTAGCCACTATTCTGATCAATTAATAATTGAACTCCAAAGTTATTCAATAATTGAATATTCAGGTTGGGGGGTTCTAAGATAACCCATAACCCGTAAGCAAAAGACATCAGGACAACCGCCATAGCCGAATAGCGATCGATTTTGGGGAATAGATAAATGCAAAATCCTACCAAAATTGGCAGTAATATCAAGACGATGGTGATATAGGTCATGGGCTGTTATGGTCATCCAGATAATTACTCAAATCAGGTTCTTAGTGAGAATCTAATATTCGGATTATACATGATAGACACCAAAATATTTATGGCTATGCTGGCCCCCATTTGAGCAAAAAAAAGAGGCGATCTGATCTAGTCAGAAACTCGCCTCTCAAATGGGCTTCAATTTATAGGTAACTCACAACCTATTCACCCATCATAACTGGTTCCGGGCCAAAAGTCGGAAATACAGTTTTGCCATTATTTTCGGTAGCGACGACTGGATGCCCATAATAGGCATCAATAATCAGTTGTTTGAGATCCTCAATTAAGGGATAGCGAGGATTGGCCCCTGTACACTGATCATCAAAGGCTTGATCTGCGACTTCATCAACCTTAGCCAAAAACTCGGCTTCGCTTTCTTTAACGACTTCTTTCATGGCTTTAGGAATTCCTACCTTATGCTTGAGTTCTTCAATAGCCAAAATTAGGCGATCGATTTTTTCATCATCAGTATTTCCGCCCAAATTCAAATAATCCGCGACGCGAGCATAACGCCATTTAGTGTTAGGATATTTGTATTGGGAGAAAGTGGCTTGTTTGAAGGGTGCATCAGTAGCATTGTAGCGAATTATATAGCTAATCATTAAGGCATTCGCTAAACCGTGGGGAATGTGGAATGTCCCCCCTAATTGGTGGGCAATAGAATGGCAAATACCCAAGAAACCATTAGCAAAAGCCATCCCGGCCATGGTAGAGGCATAGTGCATTTTTTCCCGCGCTTTCGGGTCATTCGCGCCATTGTTATAGGAACTAGGTAGATACTTGAAAATCAGCCGAATTGCTTCTAAAGCCATACCATTGGTGTATTCGGAAGCCAACACGGAAACAAAGGCTTCTATGGCGTGAGTTAAGGCATCAATACCCCCAAAAGCGGTTAAACTTTTTGGCATATTTAAGACCAATTCGGGGTCAACGATCGCAATATTAGGAGTCAAGGCATAATCTGCCAAAGGATACTTAATATTATTGCGGCGATCGGTAACCACAGCAAAGGGTGTCACCTCGGATCCAGTTCCCGAAGTAGTAGGAATTGCTACCATTACTGCTTTTTCTCCCAGCGGCGGCAAATCATAGACCCGTTTACGGATATCCATAAATCGCATCGCCAAACCTTCAAACTCAATATCTGGATGTTCATACATGAGCCACATAATCTTAGCAGCATCCATAGGCGACCCACCACCAATGGCAATAATGACATCCGGTTCAAAGGTATTCATGAGAGTTAAACCCCGTTGTACGGTATCCAAAGACGGGTCAGGTTCAACATCATAAAAAACGTCATATTTAACCCCGATTTCTTCGAGGACTTCCTCAAGAGATGCGGTAATTCCCAAATTAAACAAAGGCTTATCAGTGACAATAAAAGCCCGTTTTTTACCTGCCAACTCTCGCAAAGCGACGGGTAGGGAACCATACTTGAAATAGATTTTGGGAGGGACTCGGAACCACAGCATATTTTCCCGTCGTTCGGCAACGGTTTTAATATTCAACAGGTGAGTAGGTTCGACGTTTTCACTAATGGAATTACCGCCCCAAGTTCCACAACCCAGAGTTAAAGAAGGGTCAAGACGGAAGTTATACAAATCTCCGATCGCCCCTTGAGATGAAGGGGTATTAATTAACACCCGCGCCGTTTGTACCTTACCCTCAAAGGCATTAATATGATCAGTATTATTGGGGGAAGTATACAAAGCGGCGGTGTGACCACGACCTCCCAACTGTACCAAATGTTCAGCTTTCAGAACGGCATCCTCAAAATCTTTCGCCCGATACATAACCAAAACCGGCGATAGTTTTTCATGGGCGAAGGGGTCATCATCATCAATTGCCGGTCGTTCCCCGATAATCACACGGGTATCATCAGAAAGATTTAGCCCCGCCATTCCTCCCAATTTCTTAACAGTTTGACCGACAATTTCGGGGTTAAGATGACCGTCTACAAAAATCACCTTCGCCATGCGATCGGTTTCTTCTGGGGTGAGGAAATAAGCACCACGGGAGAGAAATTCCTCCCGTACCTGGTCATAAATAGAATCAACGACAATTACAGACTGTTCACTAGCACAAATCATGCCATTGTCAAAAGTTTTACTGAGGATAATCGAAGATACCGCCATTTTAATATGAGCAGAATCATCAATTAAAGCCGGAGTATTCCCCGCACCAACACCTAAAGAGGGTCGCCCGGAAGAATAAGCAGCCCGCACCATTCCCGGACCCCCTGTAGCCAGTATCAGTTTAACATCTTGATGCTGCATCAACGCCTGAGATAGGGGAACTGTCGGTTCATCAATCCAACCAATAATATCTTCGGGCGCACCGGCTTCAACGGCTGCTTCCAGAATAATACGCGCCGCCTCATTAGTACATTTTTGGGCGCGGGGGTGGGGTGAAAAAATAATCCCATTGCGAGTTTTTAAGGCAATTAAAGCCTTAAAAATAGCGGTAGAGGTGGGATTAGTAGTGGGGACAATACCTGCTAAGATGCCCACAGGTTCGGCGATTTTTTGGAATCCGAAGGATTTATCGGATTCAATAACACCACAGGTTTTGGTGTTTTTATACTTGTTATAGATGATTTCTGAGGCGAAGTGATTTTTAATCACCTTATCCTCAACTACCCCCATACCGGTTTCTTCGACGGCTATTTTAGCTAGAGGTATACGCGCAGCATTAGCGGCTAGGGCTGCTTTCTTAAAAATGTAGTCTACCTGTTCTTGAGTGAAGCCAGAGAATTTTTGCTGGGCTACTTTTACCCGCGCAATCAAGTTCTCTAATTCTTCGATATTGGTCACTCGATTAACCATGAAAATACCTCAGATAGGACTATTACCCAACTATGTACAGGGTCTTAGGCTGACCCATGCAGTACAGTAGTGGCTCAAAGATTTTGACTATCAGACAGTATAGCGCTTGTTTGTGATTTGTGTAGGTAGCATCTGCTCAAACATCAAGTTTGCTTGACTCCCCTACCGTTGATTATAGCCAAAGGGTGTATCCCATGATACATAATCAATCAATAATAATGAATTATTGAATCATTAATTATTAATTATTTAGTTGTCATAGTATGGATACCATCCCAGTCGGGGGGTGGGGGATTTTGTAAATAATTCTGGGCGCGACCGATGTGAATTTCGACAGCCCTATCATCCGATCGCATTTTTTGAGCTACTTCAAAATGCTGAATAGCCAAAGCAAAATCCCTAGCCAAATAAGCCTGTCGTCCCAGGTTATAATAGCCCAAAAACTCGACCAATTCATCATCTAAAGCCTGAGATTTTGAGGCAATCAACTCATAAATATTAACGGCATTATTTTTACCTTTCACCCGGACTTTATCCAACTCTCTCACCCAAATGCGATCGCCACACAAATGATAAGTCATCTCACTTAAAATAATATCACAGCCATACAATTTAGTCAGTTGTTCCAAGCGGGAACTCAAATTAACCCCATCGCCAATCACAGTATAATCCATCCGTTTTTGAGAGCCAATATTTCCCGATACGACTTCTCCGGAACTCATACCAATACCAATTTTAATTTGAGGTTCATTAGGTCGAGACTCATTAAAATCTTTCAACCGTTTTCGCATATCCAAAGCGGACTTAACCGCCATCCAAGCATGATTATCTCTGAGGGGAAGAGGCGCACCAAACACAGCCATAAGTGCATCCCCGATAAACTTATCCAAAGTTCCCTCATGGGAAAAAACGGCTTCGACCATAGTTTCAAAATATTGATTTAACAACGCGACGACATCAGAGGCTTCCAAATTTTCAGTTAAGGTGGTATAGCCACGAATATCAGAAAATAGAATAGTTACTTCTTTCCTTTCCCCAATCATCAAAGCATCTTCTCCCAAAGCCATAACCCGTTCAGCGACTCCGGGAGTCATATAGCGATACATGGTAGTTTTCATACGTTTTTCGCGGCTAATATCTTCCAAAACCACCAAACCACCCCGGACACCACCTTCGGGGTTAGTCAAAGGATTAACAGTCAAATTAATGCTACGTTCTAGGAGTCTAATTTCGGAAGCGATCGCCTCATTATCAGCCAAAGAATTGCCATCCAAAGGCTGATATTCTTGACCCCAAACATGATAAATATCTGGTTTTTTCTCATCAGGAACCACCAAAATGGGGATGGGTGTTGTATCTCCAAATTCCCCAACTATCATTTCGACTAATCCTACAGTTAAACTTTGTTCGGGGACAAAATGGCGGGCGGCAAATTTGAGACTATCCTCAAGACGCAATTGCAAATTTTCAATAGGAAGAACATCCCAGATATATTGTCCGCTAAGTTGATATTCCCAATATTCGCGAATTTGTCGATGGCGGGGACGGTGACGGGGACAGCCGAGCAATTCTAAAGCGGCATCATTAATGGTAACAATGCGACCTTGTAAATCGGTAGAAATAACCACATCTGAGAGACTTTGGAGAATATCTTTTTGATACTGTTTCTCCACCATGACATTTTCAAACAGTTGGGCATTTTGCAAAGCAATACCCGCCTGAGCATTAAAAGCCCGCAGAAATTCCTCATCAGAATCGGTGAAACTGCCTTTATGTTTATTAATTAACTGAGTGACACCAATCAGCTCACCTTTAGCGTTGTCAACTGGCATACAGAGAATATTACGAGTGCGATAGCCAGTTTTGCGATCGGTTGTCGGGTCAAAGCGAGGGTCTGCATAAGCATTGGTAATATTTAGCACTTGACCTGTGGAAGCCACATAACCCGCAATTCCTTTATTAGCGGGAATGCGAATTTCCATCATGGTTTTACCATCAGCCTTAGCTACTTTAGTCCAGAGTTCCTCGGTTTCTTTTTTGAGTAGGAAAATGGTACTGCGATCGGCTTGCATTAGGTCTCTCGCCTGTTCCATTACGGATAACAAAGTAGTTTCGAGATCTAAACTTTGACCGAGGGTAGTGGTAGCTTTGAGGAGGGCTGCTACACCTCGCTGGTTACGGGCGGCCACAAAAAACGATTGACAGCTTTCGAGGATAATGCCAATAGAATCAGCAAAGGAGCGAAATTGCTGTTCGTCTTCCTCGGTAAAAGGGCGATCGCCTGCTTTATTGAGGAGTCGCACCACGGCGACGGCCTCTTGAGGATTTTGGGTGCTAAAAATGGGCATACAGAGAATGCTGCGCGCTTCGTACCCTGATGGTTGATCAATAGCGGGGTCGAAGAACTCATGGGTTTGAGCATCAGTGATATTGAGGGCTTCTCCGGTACAGGCGACATGGCCGAGAATACCCACATCCATAGGTAGGCGAATTTCCTCGGTATGTTTAGAGTCGGAGTTCCCCTCGCCGTCAGTTTCGTTGTTTTCGGGAGAGGTTTTGTACCAAAGCTGACCCTTGCTGCGATTAATCAAAAAAATGGTAGTGCGATCGGCTTCTAAGATTTGTCCGATTTTGAGAGTAAAGGCATCGAGAAGCTGTTCGAGGAGGGTTTCGATCGCTTCATTGTTAATCAGTTCGATAGCTCGGAGAAATTGTTGAAATTCTGCGGTAATGAAATCGAGAATACAAATAAACTCTCCCATTGGCAGATTTTTTACACGATCTGCCAACAAGCCCATGCGATTAACTTGAGTCAATGTAGCCAGAATGCTACCTGCGTGGGAAACTGTCATGGGTCGGGGTTAAATTGACAAAGGACTCCATCTGAACGGTTTATCCCCCGATTCAGTAGCCTAAAAAGGAAGAAGCAAGGAACAGCAATAATCCATTCCTTGTCTCAAGTCTACGGGTTTCCTCTCAGCTAGGCAACAGAGGGCAGTGATTGACGAGCTAAAATATTTTGATAATAGCGTCTCAGTTGGCTAGTGGCAGCAGCCCACCCCCAGCGTTCGGCTTCTAATCGGGCATTTTGTCGCAACCTTTCCCGCTCATCACTATGGGATAACAGTCTACTGGTGGCTTTGATGGCTCCTTGTTCATCCCTGGGGTCAAACAGATAGCCATTTACTCCATCAGTGACAATATCGGGAATTCCCCCAGACCGCGCGGCTACTACGGGGGTTCCTGCGGCCATAGCCTCGAGGAGGACTAAACCTAGGGTTTCTGTCCGGGAAGGGAAAATGAAGGCATCAGCGCAGGCGTAAGCGGCCGCTAATTGTTCTCCCCGCAGATAACCCACAAAGTTGGTGGGAGTTCCGGCGAAATGTTGTTCTAGGTTTTCTCGGTTCGGACCATCTCCGACTAGGGCTAGACGGGCGTTGGGTATTGCTGCTAGAATAGGTTTAATGCGATCGATTTCTTTTTCGGCTCCTAGTCTCCCCACATACAACAGTAGGGTATCGTCTGGGTTTCCCATACTGAGGCTCGCGCGCATTTCTTTAGTGGCTTTGTGGGGCTGGAACAGTTCTGTATCCACCCCCCTCTGCCATAGGTCTACCCGTTCAATGCCATGATTGCGTAATTCCTCAACCATAGCTGTGGAGGTACACAGGTTTAACATAGCCTGATTATGGGCTGTACGCAATAACCCCCACAGGAATTCCTCCAGCATTCCTAAGCCGTAGTGGTGCAGGTATTGGGGTAGATGGGTATGGTAGGAGGCTACTAACCCGACGTTGAGTTTTTTACCATAATATAAGCCACTTAAGCCTAATACAGCCGGGTTAGCCACATGGATAATATCTGGTTTAAATTCGGCTAATTTTGCCCCAATTCCCGGATGAGGAAGACCGATTTTGAGTTCGGGATACATAGGGAGAGGAAATCCATCTACACCGTAGATTTGACAGCCTTTATATTCGGTTAATCCACCTTCTGGAGAAACTATTAGCACCTCATCACCTAGGCGATTTAGTTGTTCGGCGGTATGACATAAACGGGTAACAATCCCATCTATTTTCGGTAAAAATGTTTCAGTAAAAAGGGCGATTCTCATAAAAATTTAGCGCGGCTTGTCAAATATTTTGGAGGGCTTTAGAGACCATAAAAAACGAGTCTTTAAAACTACAGTCATCACCATAGTAAAATTTACCCAGTTTTAGCTATCCGAGGTAAGAGGTTGATTATTATTGGCGGCTGGTGTGACAGTCGGTGATAACAGTCGATACTTCAGCAGGAAGCCAAAATATGCGAAAACGGCAATGATAGCTGTACCAATACCTACAGGACTAGGAACCCAGAAAATGGCTTCGAGTCGGTTAATCTCTCCAGGTTTGAGAGTCCATACTACCAACTTGCCGTTTTCTTCTGTGGTCGGGTTGGAGTCAGAGTCGGGGTTGCCGTCTCCTATGACCCGCGCCCCCCAAGGAGTAATCAGCCTAAATTCTAGGTCGATCAGGTTTTCTGCCCCAACAATAACGTTATCCTCGCTGGCTACTAGGGCTAGGGATGTTAGGTCTAATTCTAGGTTAATCCGATTACGCAGAGCAAATATTAAGTTATTTTGCTTTAAACGCAAATCTGAGGCAAATTGTGGTAGTTGCCCTTCTGTAGCCGGAAGCGATCGGCTAGAGGGGGGGGTCATGGGGTTAAAAAAGGCGCTAAATTTTTTCTGCAAATCTGCCCCATTGTCAAAGGGGATAGTAACTTCAATCTCCTGATTGGACAATTGTTTAGCTTTACCGTTGAGAAGTTTGGCGCGACGACGCAGACTCGGAAGCCACTCATCTAAAGCGTCAGATCCGAAGTTAGTCACTCCTTCGGCTAACCGGATATGCTGGACAATTTTGCCGTGGGTCTGATCAGAAAATTCAATCCCTATATCGGAGTGAACACATCCCCCCAGCATCAGGGAAACTAAACAACTGATGATCAGAACTCGCAATCGTTTCAACATCCAACTTGGCCTCACCAGAAAATCGGCTGCTCATCTGTTTCTCATCAAACCCGATCGCCAAACCATTGTCAATTGCTGAGGGGTTAATTTTTAATTCCTGTGGTAGCAATGCCTCGGATGAACTGTCGCTGACCCAACAGGAATAAGATCACCACGGGGACAGTGGCAATAACTACGGCGGCCATTAGTAGTTGCCAACTGCTGGTAAACTGTTCCTGAAATTCGGCTAAAGCTAGTTGTACGGTTCTTAACTCGGGTCTGGTGGTAAATACCAAGGGCTTGAATAAATCATTCCATTCGCCAATGAAGGTAAATAGAAACAGGGTTACTAGGGCAGGACGGGCTAGGGGTAGCATAATTTGGGTGAGAATTTGCCAACGGTTGGCCCCGTCAATGGTGGCCGCTTCCTCTAAGGCTACGGGAATGGTGATGAAATATTGGCGTAACAGAAAAATCCCGAAGCCATTGACGGCTGTGGGTAGGATTAAAGCCCAGTAGGAGTTGAGTAAATGACCCCATTTGAGGACGAGAAAAATGGGAACTACTAATAATTGAAAGGGAATGACCAAAGTCGCCAACACTACTAAGACGATCGCCTGGCGGCCGCGAAATTTGAGTCGCGCTAAGGCATAACCCGCTAAGGCTGAGGTGATCACCTGAAAGGCGGTTACAGATAAGGCGACAAAGGTGGAATTGGCGAAGGCTAACAGGAAGTTACCCCGCTGCCATGCCTCTTGGTAGTTTTTCAGGGTAAGCTGAGAACCCTCGACGGCACTAGGTTCTGATAGGGAGGATCCTACCACAATCACTAGGGGTAGTAGGACAATGGCCGCCCCCACCAGTAACAACAACAGGGTCAGTACCTGAAAAAAAGTAGTCCAGTTTACAGATTTTTTCATAAAGTTGAGTTATAAGGCGATCGCTAATTGGATTAAGATAAACTTATCAAAAATGCTATGATCATTAAGTTTAACTGGGTAGGTCAGGAACTAATCCTAGAAAATCCTACAAAGTTGGTCAATTCCTGGAATAAATAGATAAAGTAAACTATAAGTGCGAGACGTTTAGGAGTCAAATAAGGCTGCAATGCCTGAAATAACCTCCTAGTGGGACTTTCACCCCTTGGTGAAATATAAGGGACTCGTACCCTGACCATCCCATAACTGTTTATATGTCCCAACGTTAGGTATAGAAATATACAAAACAAGGCAGGGAACTCAAGGTCAAAACGCTAAATTAGAAATCTTAATGATTCCTTAACAATTGCGTTGAGAGTAACGGCGATAGCCACCCCCAGTTTTAGGATTCACAATCCTGGGATTGAAGCGGGGAACGGAAGGCGTGAAGTAGAACCTACTACCAAATACGACCACTGCCAACCATCTATGACTAAGGAAATCTGAATGTTCCGACTTGAACCATCGTAATTGCTAAGTAGCGAAATAGGTTGACACGCTGCGCTCAAAAGAGCAAGGGGAAAAGAAGAGGTTTTTATATACCATCTTCACAGACCTTTAAAAGTACCCCGGTGGATAGGACAAGTCTAAAGATGGAATGCCCATATAAACGGAACGTTATAACCCCTTTTAGGCTCTGATTATCTGGTCGAGATAGTTAGTAGTGATAAGTGTAAGCGTAAGCCTATTAGGGGGTGAGATGTGACCAGAAGCCAACGCCCAACTGTAATGGTAGGGATATGCTAACGGGTCACGGTTTGATTGTAAAGAATAGAGTCTAGTAGGAGTTACTATGACGAAAGCGAGTTTAAAGAAAGGATTTGAGAAATCAAAACCAATCAAGACGTGCGTTTGTATCGAAAGCTATTCCCTGGGCGAAAGTTCAGAGAAAAGTTTTCAAGCTCCAAAAGAGGATATTTCAAGCAGCTAAATCGGGACAGGACGCAAAGGCACGAAGGTTGCAACGTCTATTGGTGAAATCATATTATGCCCGACTCTTAGCAGTACGGCGAGTAACCCAAGATAATCAAGGCAAGAAAACGGCTGGAGTCGATGGAATGAGAGCAATCTCATCAAGACAAAGGTTTGAACTTGTTGAGAATATTAAGGGAAACCTCAAAGCAAAACCACTGCGACGGGTGTGGATTCCAAAACCTGGTAGGGATGAAAAACGCCCTCTGGGAATACCCACAATCCAAGACAGAGCAAGGCAAGCCTTGGTTAAATCGGCTCTCGAACCTGAATGGGAATCGAGATTTGAAGGCACAAGCTACGGGTTTAGACCGGGAAGGTCAGCCCACGATGCAATAGCAAGGATTTACCTAAGTATCAACAAAGGAAGTTATTACATACTGGATGCAGATATAGCTAAATGCTTTGACCGAATAAACCATGAATACCTACTGTCTAAAATTCATTGTCCAAGCAGCCTAAAAAGAGACCTGAAACAATGGCTTAAAGCAGGTGTGCTAGATAACGGCGTATTTGAGGATACAGAAACAGGGACACCCCAAGGAGGGGTAATAAGTCCACTCCTAGCTAACATCGCACTGGATGGGATGATTAGGTTAATTGAAAAACTGTATCCTAAAAGTACCAGTGGCAAACCTTACGCAACGGTAATAAGATACGCCGATGATTTTGTAGCCATATCCAAAGACTTAGGAATCATTGAACAGTGCAAAACTGCTATTTCCAAATGGTTAAAACCTGTAGGATTAGAGATTAAACCCGAAAAGACTCGAATTTGCCATACGCTCAAACCTATTGAGTATGATGGAAAAACAGAAGAGCCCGGGTTTGATTTTCTAGGATTCAACATCAGGCAATATCCAGCAGGGATACACAAAGCTGGAAAGATGAATAGGGATATAAGGAAAACCTTTTTAACCCACATCAAACCCAGCAAGAAAGCAGTTAAAGCCCATACAGAAGTGATTCAAGGGGTAATTAAAAAACATAAAACTACACCCCAGTCAGCCCTGATTAACAAGCTAAACCCGATTATTCGGGGATGGTCAAATTATTATTCAGGAGTAGTTTCATCAGAAACTTTCGTAAAGCTAGACAACCTAATCTGGCAAATGTTGAGGGCATGGACAGTTTCAAGATGCGGAAAGGTAAGTTACGAAAAGCTAGGAAACTACTTCCACAAGGGAACGGTTAAACTTAGCAACGGGAAAGAAAGACATGAATCTTGGTTATTCAAGACTAAGGATGGATTACATCTATGGAAACATAATTGGACTCCAATTGTCAGACATACCATAATACGCCCTGACGCAACACCATACGACGGAAATTGGACTTACTGGGCAACCAGGAAAGGACAAGCAATTGAAACGCCAAACAGGGTAGCAAAACTACTCAAAAAGCAAAAGGGTAGGTGTACCTGGTGCGGACAGTATTTCGCACCATCGGATTTAATTGAAGTAGACCACATTGTACCTCGAAGCCTAGGTGGAAAGGATGAATACAAGAATCTTCAGCTATTGCACCGCCACACCCGCGACGATAAAACGGCGTTAGACAACGCCAGTGCTGTATCCTTAACAATGGAACAGTCAGACTAGGAGCCGGATGAGGTGAAAGTCTCACGTCCGGTTTTGAATGGGAGGGGATGGAGGCGACTCCATTCTCGACCCCTACTAGATCCTAATGCTTGCTGATGCTCAAGGCCATTGAGTTGGTCAGATACCATGATTGTGTGTGTCTGGATTATCAGTATAATGGCCAATAAGGAGTGAGGCAAGCTATAAAATAGACGATTTTTCGACCCCACTGTACGGTCAGGCAGATCGAAACAGGTTCTCGGGAATGAGAGCATGATTTAATCTCAAATTAGGTTAACATTTTACGGCAATACGGTATAATACCAAGTATGGTGCGAGACCTTCGGGTATGAAATCGAGCTGAAATGGGCGAAATAACTACCCGGTGAGGACTTCAACCCCTTGGTTGATTC
>NZ_JARPLU010000080.1:0-22204 GCF_032349615.1 Limnospira sp. PMC 1279.21
GCTATCGTTGCATTGTCCGGGAACAACCGGAAAAATGTCGCGTAAATGTATCAGACCCAACAGGTGGTAAAATCGGAAAGCTAACAGACCCAAGACTGTCCCCTAGGGGCCAAATGTATCAGTGTGTGAATTTAATTGCTGTGGGAACCTATGGATTTTTCTAATCTAGCAGCCCAGTTGAATGCTGGGGCGATTTTACCAGAAAGTATTGTATTGATCACTTTGATGGTGGTCTTGATCGGTGATTTAATTGTAGGGCGGACAGCATCTGCTAAATGGACACCATATGCCGCCATTGGTGGGTTGCTGCTGTCTATCGTGGCTTTATACTCCCAATGGGATAATACCAACACCCTAGCGTTTTTGGGGAGTTTTAATGCTGATCCTCTGAGTATAGTATTCCGGGGAATTATTGCCCTGTCGGCGGCGGTGACAATTTTGATGTCCGTTAGCTATATTGAACAAACGGGAACCGCTTTAGCAGAATTTATTTGTATTTTGCTGACAGCGACTCTGGGGGGGATGTTCCTGTCTGGGGCTAATGAGTTGGTGATGATCTTCGTCTCCCTGGAAACCCTCAGTATTTCCTCTTATATGCTGACAGGATACGCTAAACGAGACCCTCGGTCTAATGAGGCGGCGCTGAAATATCTGCTAATTGGGGCAGCTAGTGCGGCCGTGTTCCTGTATGGTTTATCGTTGCTGTATGGTTTATCTGGCGGTGAAACTAACCTAAATGCGATCGCCCAAGCCATTACTAATAATGGAGTAGGTGAATCTCTGGGGCTGGTAATTGCTTTAGTATTTGTAATTGCGGGAATTTCCTTTAAAATCTCGGCGGTTCCTTTCCACCAGTGGACTCCTGATGTGTATGAAGGTTCACCAACTCCTGTGGTGGCATTTCTATCGGTGGGGTCTAAGGCTGCCGGGTTTGCTTTAGCAATTCGTCTGTTATTAAATGCTTTCCCTGTATTGTCCGAACAGTGGCACTTTGTGTTTACCGCCCTAGCCATCCTGAGTATGATCTTAGGAAATGTGGTCGCCCTAGCCCAAACCAGCATGAAACGGATGTTGGCTTATTCTTCCATCGCCCAGGCTGGGTTTGTCATGATTGGGTTAATTGCCGGAACTGATGCGGGTTATTCCAGCATGGTATTTTACCTGTTGATTTACCTGTTTATGAACTTGGGCGGTTTTACCTGCGTGATTCTGTTCTCTCTGCGGACAGGTACAGACCAAATTAGTGAATATAGCGGTTTGTATCAAAAAGACCCCCTACTAACTTTGGGGTTGAGTATTTGTCTGTTGTCTTTGGGTGGTATTCCTCCCCTGGCTGGATTTTTTGGGAAAATTTATCTATTCTGGGCTGGTTGGCAAGCGGGGTTATATGCCCTGGTTTTACTGGGTTTAGTTACCAGTGTGGTTTCGATTTACTACTACATTCGGGTAGTGAAAATGATGGTGGTTAAGGAACCTCACGAAATGTCTGATGTGGTGAAAAATTATCCGCCAATTCGCTGGAATTTGCCGGGGATGCGTCCCTTACAGGTGGGTTTGGTTTTGTCGGTAATTGTCACCTCTCTGGCGGGGATTTTATCTAATCCTTTGTTTACCCTGGCTAATGATTCTGTGAGCCGTAGTCCCCTATTCCAACAGGCGGCTATTTCTCAGGCGGAAACTGTGGCAACTATTGATGTGATTTCTAGTCCGGCAATACTCGCTAAGGATTAGTGATTACCTGGTTTAGGGGCGGGTGATATCGACAGCTTTTTAGTTGGTCGCCAATCTGGCTAAACTCGCCCCAAATCATAGTAGTTGGCAGTAATTACCCCCGTTGGGCGATCGCATAATATCTCCACGGGGCGGGGTATCCTTCCATGGTTTCTTGGGGGTTTTCGGGGTTGAGAAACTCCTGTAAACTGTCGATATTAGCCCAGGGAGTCCGGCGTTGTTCTTCTACTGATAAAGGTGAGGCGAAAATACAGCGAACTTTAGTAAATCCTGCCCTAATCATCCAGGTTTCTAAACAGGACTGGGTGGGGAGAAACCAAATTCCTTTGGCGTTGGCGTAACGTTGGCGAGGGGTGAGGGCGATCGCTTTTTCTCCGGGGATACCCTGACAGTCGATGATGATTTCTCCTTTTGGGGCTAGGGCTTGCCGCATTTTTCGCAATAAACCAATGGGGTCGGTGTGGTGATAGAGAATACCTAAGCAGAAAATGGTATCGAAAAATTGGGGATAATAATCTATATGTTCGACTCCTAATAATTCAAAATGTAGGTTTTCCTGACGGACTAGGTTTTGCATTAGTTGGAAGTTCCAAAAGTGTTTGGCGTAGGGTTCAAAGCCAATTACACAATCGGGTTGCTGGTCTGCCATGCGAAACATATAATAACCATTATGGCAGCCAATATCTGCTACTTTTCGCTGTGTGAGGGGCTGAATATGGGGGGTAATTCTTTCCCATTTTAAATGCGATCGCCATTCCGCATCTATCAGCGTTCCAAATAATTCAAAAGGTCCTTTTTTCCAGGGGCAGAAAGTCTTTAATGTCGCCTCAAACCGCTGTTGCTGGTCTGGGGAAAGTTCCCCCAAGCGTCCGATTTTCACCACCGAACCCGAAAAATCAAACCATTGGGTTTGGATATCCTCAACTGCTTCTACTGCTTCTCTATACCGCTTGATTTTATCATCAAATAACCGAGGATAAGCCCATTGGCGCTGTTGCTGAATCCCATCACGGTTAATGTCGATATCATAGGCGGCTAAATAATCATCAGCATGGTACATATAATAATCCTGATTATCTGTCAAGTTTTTATCAATAATTAGGGAAGGTTTATTTGGGGTTATTTTAGAGCAATAAATGAGGTAAAATTGTGAAACTTTAACAAAGAATCAACAGCCGCAAAGCCACTGTCATGCAGCATGGCTACCTGTTGCATTTGAGTGAGGGGAATTAAGACATTTTCTAGGGCTTCCTTTTTGCGTTCAATCTCATTTTGAGCATAGCCATTTCGGGTTTTAAAGGCTTCATAATGGCGGGTCATGGTTTCCTGGAATTGGGGATAAGGCGATCGTAATTTTTCACTCAGGAATAATAAACCACCCGGAACTAACCCTTCATAAACCGCATTTAAAACCTGTTGTCTCTGGTGAACTGGCAGAAATTGTAGAGTATAATTCATCACCACAATACTACTATTTTCAAAACTACTATTTTCCGCACTTTGACAGATTAACTCTATGTCGTGGATGTCTTCTAAACCTGATAACTTTTCTTTAGCTTTCGCTAACATGGGTTCCGAGTTGTCAATACCAACTAGGGTAGCAGGTGTTTTTAAAAATCGCCCCAGTAACTCTAAAAACGTCCCCGTTGAACAACCCACATCAATAATTTTAGTACCAGGTTGATAATAGGCTTTCGTCCATTGTACCGCACAGGCGACCACTTCTTTATATAGGGGAACCGAACGGGAAACCATATCATCAAAAACCCGCACCACATCTTCATTAAAAGTAAAAGGTTTTGGCCAGGTTTCCTGTTCAAATAGTTGGTCTTTGTCGGAACTTAGATAAAGTTCTGTATCCCAGAAATTAGTCATAATTTAATTTTCCATATCGGGTCATACAATCATATTTTACAACCAACCTGCCTCCCCAACATCAATAATGACGGTAACAGACATTACTGATAATTTTTGCAATTTATAAATTTGATAATATCATGTAATAGTTCAACCATCAAATACCCAGATGAATATTATGTTTTTGGCTAAAGGTTTAGTTATTGGCTTCTCCATTGCTGCGCCAGTTGGACCCATTGGAATTTTATGTATTAGGAGGTCTCTTACTCAAGGTAAAATAGTTGGCTTATTATCTGGTTTGGGCGCGGCTACTGCTGATGCAATTTATGGCTTTATGGCTGGCTTTGGACTCACCGCAATTTCTAGTTTACTCCTCGGTCAACAAACATTATTAAGAATATTGGGCGGTTTATTTTTATGCTATTTGGGCTTAAAAATTTTTCGGGATAAACCAGCTAATGAGTCTGCTCAAATTAACCATAAACTCGGTGCTTATGCTTCCACATTTTTGTTAACTCTCACTAATCCCATGACGATTTTAGGGTTTATTGGTATTTTTTCGGGTTTGGGTTTAGGGGAAACCAATAACTATTTTGATGCCACTTTGTTAGTGTTAGGAGTCTTTTTGGGTTCCGCCCTCTGGTGGTTACTCTTGGTGGGGTTCATTGAATTATTTCGCGATCGCTTAAATTCTACTATTTTTCAATGGGTTAATCGAGTGTCTGGGCTAATAATTATCAGTTTTGGCATCTTAGCCATTGCTACAGTTATATGGCAATAAAACCGCCCTAGCTGGCGCACCCTCTGACCCGATAATTTTTAAAGGTAGACAAATTAACTGATATTCTCCCGGTGCAATTTCAGCTAAATTAATGCCTTCTAAAATAACCACTCCTGCAGTCAATAAGATTTCATGGGTTAAGGGACTATCATTAAACCTTTGAACTGAAAGATAGTCAACACCGACTAATTGAATACCAGCATCAACTACCCATTGGGCTGCATCAGCAGTTAAGGCAACATAATCTTGTTTAAATTCCGATATTCCTCGCTCCCAAAGCTGAGAATTGGCAGTTTTAAACAAGAGTCTTTCCGTGTCTTTGGGGATGTTTAATTGATTTAATAAATTAGCAGTAATTGCGGTAACATCAGCCACGGAAATTACTAAAGCCCGCCCGATTAACGTCTCTAATGATAGTTGTTCAACAGTAGGACCACCATCAATAAAATGAGAGGGGGCATCTACATGGGTTCCCACATGAACGCTGCTTGCCATTTTAGAAACATTTACCCCATGTTGGTCAATGGTTTTGGTAGACTCAAGTTGAAAGTTTAAACCTCCTGGCCAAGTAGGTAGTTGGGAGTGTAGACCAACGGAAATATCGAGTATTTTTACCATGTTGATAACTCCATTAATTGACAACTGCTATCTAATTATAGCATGATTTATCCTACTATTCATCTGATGACAATTCGAGCCTTTAATATTTTAAATAAAAATCACGAATTAAGGCGATAAATTCATCACTGTAAATGTGTCGATCTTTTTCAATTATCAAGGTGTGTGTCTGACAGGTTTTTGGAGTTTTTCCTAATTCCATAATTATGCGTTTCACGGAATGTGTAGCTGTGGGTTTGATTAACAATTGACGATCGCAATATAATCCGAAAGTGGCGGCGATTTCTTGAAACTTGATGGCGGCTGCTGTGGGATAAATTATTGCCAGTTTCCCGGTGGGTTTTAATAATTTGGTAGTTACTTGTAAAATATCTATCTGGGAGAGGCTGTCGCTATGTTTGGCGAGGGCTATTTGATGATTATCGGGTTTATAAGCATTGGCAAAAAAGGGGGGATTAGAAATGATTAAATCGTATTGTATATCACAGAAATCCGCATATTTTTGGATAGAATTATGATAGATTTTTAGACGCGATCGCCACGGGGAATTAGCTATATTTTCACTGGCTTGTATATAAGCATCTTTATCAATTTCTACTGCCTCAATTTCCGCCGGGGAACGTTGGGCTAAGATTAAAGCAATTAATCCGCTTCCCGTCCCAATATCTAAGATATTATCGACAGATTTTATATCTGTCCAGGTTCCTAATATTACCCCGTCTGTGCCGACTTTCATCCCACAGCGATCCTGAAAAATAGTAAACTGTTTAAACTGAAATTTATTGCTGACCATACCTAGGATTAATTGCGTAAAATTAAACTACCTGGGGTAACTTTTTTAATCCAGTTGGTGATGATAATTTGGTCACGATCGCCTTTTGTGATTGGGTATCCTTGGAGATTCTTAAATGTCACAGTTTCAGGAATATTAACTTTTTCTCCGGTGGGAATTACCACTTGATTAATTTCGGAGATATCAAAAGGACGTAGGACTTGGAAAACGATATATTTACCACTTTCTCCCCCCAATGCTTCAGCGACACATAAATCATTGCGATAATGGGAAATTTTGGATTTTGACTTCATTCGGGAGAAAATAGAGGTAGTTCGATTAGCTTTAAAAAATGGCGATCGCGCTTCAGTCTGCCAATGGTTTTTAAGGGTTACTGGGTCGGTGAAAATTTGCTCACATATCTGGTCAATATCTGGAGCTAAATTACCATTTTTCCCGAAATGTCTGAGGTCTAGGCGCAGGGTATGTAAACCCGCCTTTTGTAGTCCCTCAAGTTGATCTAAAATAAACCAATCTTTATCTAAAAATAGAAAAGTTCCGTGGTGAGTTTCTACCGCAGGAAGGGGGCGATCGCCATTTTCTTCTGCCCTAGCTTTGACCTCAAGAAAACCTTGATTATTCTCCTCTGATATATGTTCAGCTAATAGCGATCGGGGTGAGTAAAAAAGCAAAATTCTCCCCACCCCCAAGACTTCACAGGGTACTGGTAATTTCTGGCAATATTTAATTAACTTATTTTCGGGAATTTCAATTGATAAAATCAGACGTTCTAAACATCCAGCGAACAGTTCACACCATCCTGTTAATGCCTCAAAATTATGATTTCCTGTCTCTACAATTAACTGAATAGGTAATTGGGGATAATGAACGATTAACCATTCTGCCGCGCCGGGATCACATACTCGAATAGCGGCAAAATTTAGGATATCCCAATCACAGAGGCGATCGACAATTTGCATCATCACCCCTTCGGTCATTAAAATATCCCACACCAAAACCGGACGCAACCCCCGCTTTTTCGCCTCTTCCGCCAGAAAAAAAACCTCTGGCGCGGTTAACTTTCCCTGTCTAGCTAATAAAAAAGGTTCTAATAAAACCTCCCCCAAATTAGCTACCATAGCGCATCTATCTAAGTCCTCTAAACTACCCACAAAAGTATTAAATATCATCAATTATTATTCCCTAATTTTAGAATCTTAAATGGTTAAAGTTAATCACATCAATTGATTGGCTTTGCAGATAACTAGCTAATTTTAAATCATCCGTGAGAACTAGATATTGATTAGCAACTAAATTAATAATTCCAGAATCAGTCAAACCGTATTTTGAGAAGTGGTCTAGTTTAACAATACGGTGACTTTCCAGATAAACTTCAGTCAAGTTATCGACAATACTTGCGAACACTGCCAAACATTTGTTTCGCTCATCTCCGGCTAGTTGGTTAGCTAAACTGTTCACCTCTGTGAGAATGTTTGGAGTGGTTACAATTAAATGAAAATCAGATATAATTCGGATTAACAAATCGTAGTCTTCGGTAGAAAATTGCTGGGTTCGCTTAAATCGAGAAATGCGATCACGATTGGTAGCACCCACAAACCACAAGAGTAAAATATTAGTATCAACTAAAATTCCCTTAGATCTGTACCGTTTAAATAAAATATCTAAATCGCGAATCATACCTGTCTAATTTTCATGGATTTAACCTGGCTAGTTTCGGCATCCACCTTAAATATTTTATACTCTCGCCGATAGCGAGAAGTCTCCAAAACTTCACCCAAAGGATCTTCTAATCTATCGGCTGGACGAGTAAAGCCTAAAGTAATCAACCAAGATTGATCATCCTCAGAAAGTTCGACTTCTTCGACTCTCAAATCTTGAATATCTAGGTTGCCCATAGTCTCCCATAGAGAAATAAGATATTGTTTGGCAGCGATCGCCGCTGCTTTAACATCAGTTTTCATGCTCCACGTTTCCCGGCTATTTAAAGCAATTAGTTTATTATAGCATCAATTATTCCCTAATTAACTACCAGTAACCATAGAGTATGGGGCTGTTATTTCTACTTTGGATGGAGATAATCTCAGCAAATGCAGTTGGTGAACCTGCGCCAATTCGGGGAATTTTGGAATACAAACAATACCATCTTTTCGCATAAAATTAATCTCCTCACCGACTACGGAAAATAAACTATTAACTTGATAATTAATAGGCTGACCATGGGGCAGGATAAACTCGACTTTATCTCCCACAGATAAAGGTTCTACCAATTTGATAGCGATCGCCTCTTCAGTCGTATCTAAAACCATCCCTAAATAATCATGAGTTCCGGTATTATTTCCGGCGGCTTGCTCAAAAACCGAACCCTCACCCGCCGCCGTTTCTAGGGAACCAGAAAAATAATCCCTGTGGGGAATTGACTGTAAATCTGCCGCTATTTCCTGCAATAATTCCGGGGTTAACTCACCTTGAGAATAAGCATCAATCGCCCGACGATAGGCTTTACAAGTCATCGCTACATAAAAGGATGATTTCATCCGTCCTTCAATTTTTAGGGAACAAATGTGATGTTTGAAAAAATCACCGACCTGATAGATACCCCACAAATCTTTGGAGGACATAAACGTAATGGTAGAATCCTCAGAAGATAGTTGATAAGGAAGGCGACAAGATTGAATACATCCACCTCGGTTAGAATCCCGTCCGGCGGTATAATTAGAAATGGTACAATGTCCAGAATATGCCATACACATCGCCCCATGAATAAACATCTCAATTTCTAAGGGTGCTGCTTGGGGATTTTCGGCTGAGAATTTAGCCCGCATTTGACCAGCTTCGGTGATGCTAACTTCCCTACCTAAAATTAGGCGATCGACCCCAAATCTAGCCCAGAGTCTGGCTGCATATCCATTTAAACAGGAAGCCTGAGTTGATAGGTGAATTTTCAGATTAGAACAGTTGTTAATAACTCGCATAACTCCCAAATCGGAGACAATGACTGCATCCACATTGAGCTGTTCTAACAGTTGACAATAATCCCCAAATTCGCTAAAATCTTCATCATGGAGGAAAGCATTTAAAGTTACATAAACTTTAGCCCCCCGTTCATGGGCAAATGTGACACCTCTCTGTAAATCTTCGGGGCTAAAATTATCAGCCCTAGCTCGCAATCCATAATTTTGACCGCCTAGATAGACAGCATCTGCGCCATAGGTAATGGCAACTTGTAATCTTTCTAAATTCTTGGCTGGGGCTAATAGTTCTGGTTTCCACATAATCAAAAAACTGCTTAACTAACTGGTGTCTGATTAACTTCTAAAATCTCTCTAACGGTTCGCCCATCTCCTTGAAATCCAAAATACCATAAAGCTGTCGCTGCTTCCGCCCTGGTGACAGTTCTTTGCGGTTGAAATAGGGTAGTAAACCCAAACACTCGCCGAATATTAGCATTATCTCCATTATCAAAATCTGCTAAAATCGCCCTGATGGCATTACTATTAATTTTGGAGGCATCCTGAAATCCCCAACGTTGTTCAACGGCATCTACAGTCCCTTGGGGTAAGCCTTGGCGGATATCTAAGGGGACCTTCCAAAGGATTAAATACTCGCGGGTTAAGGGGGCATCTGGGCGGAATTGAACGGCGGTAGTATCCCCAGATAAAGAACTAGGAATTAAGCCAGCTTCAGCTAATCCTTGAATTTCGGCAAAATAGGGATGATTGGCGGGAACATCGGTAAATACAGGTTGACTACTAGAAATGGATAAACGAATTTGTCTACCTGGAATATCAGCATAAATCTTATTGTTTGCTTGGACTAAAGCGCGGGCAAATTCTCCCCTGGTAATAGCTTGGTTAGGATTAGGAAAATTTTGCTCAAAAACACCTAGTTTGGCGACATCCATAGCAAACTGTTTTAATTCCTGGGGAATGTCGCCAGTTGTAGAAGGGGTGGGGGTAGGGGTGGGAGTAGTTTCAGGTTCTGGGGTAGGACTTGAAGTGGCGGCTGTAGGGTCAGGAGACTCTGGGGACTCGGAAGGGGTAGGTTGGGGTTGAGAGGCGATCGCTTCTGGGTCGCGAGAATAATCTATAGAAAACTTAGTTTTTCCCTCTAATACTTGGTCTAATTTGAGGTTAATTGTTACCTGTAAATCCTGTTTAGTCGCCACCAACAAACCATCACTTTCTTGGTCAGCATTGCTAACTATTTCCCAGCCATCTGATGCCAATCTATTTTGGTAGTAGGTTCTGACGAAATCAATGGGGTCGGTGGTTCGCCAAACTGTTGAGGTTTTTTGTGTATCGCTGGCGGCGAGGGTGACATCTTGTAAGCTGGAACCGGGATAAATGGAGATTTCCTGGGGGAAATTTTCGGGTAATTTCAGAAAATCATCAGGGGGTGAAATAGGCTGATTTTCTGTGGCAGCCGATTCCTGAAAAGGGGGATTTTCTTGGAGTTGTGGATCTGCTTCTAAAGATTGTTGTAAGGAGTCTCCTAGGGTACTGTTGGCACAACTACTTAATAGGGCAGTTATGCCGATGATGGGGATAAGTTTGATTAAATATTGGCTGATAATTTTCACGATTTTTGGTGATAAATGGGTTGATAATTACTCAAAAAATGGCTGATAATTTAATTGGGAACAGTTACGGGAACCCCATTTTGTTTGGGGCTAAGTCCTAGAATAAAGGGAACTGCTTTTTTTACCCATTCCTGTGGGGAATTAAAAGCGGCTGCATCTTCCCCATAACAAATTTCTAACATATCTGTGTGAATAATTCCCGGACTCATGGGAATGGCTGCTAACCCTGGGGGAAGTTCCTGCGCGAGGGCTTGGGTTAACCCTTCGATCGCCCATTTTGAGGTACAATAGGGGGCTACCTGGGGAGAAGTAGATCGCCCCCAACCGGAACTCAGATTAATGATGATACCGGTACCCCGTTTCATCATGGCGGGGACTAGATAGCGGATCACATTTGCTACTCCTTTAATATTGACATCAATCACCTGATTAAATTCATGGGGTGGCACTTCCCACAGGGGCGCAAGTGGATTAATTATAGCAGCGTTATTAATGACTATATCGGGGGCCGGATAATTTTTTAATAGGTGATTAATCCAATTTTCTACGGCTTGAGGTTCTTCGACATTAACTACTTGAAAATTATGGGGTTTTCCATATTTTTGGGTCAGCAGGTCTATGGGTTCCCGGGAACGAGCGCAACCAAGAACGGTATGTCCTAAATCAATAAAACTCTCGGTCAAAACTCTACCTAAACCTCGACTTACTCCAGTAATTAAAATAATCTTACTCATCATTAACTCCTATTTAGCCATTAATTAGTGTAACAGATAATCGTTTAAATTGCCATAATAAACTCTATCAATTTGTCAATATGTTCTGGTTCATGGGTTGCCATTAAGGAAATCCGCAGCCTGCTGGTGGTGACGGTGGGGGGGCGAATGGCGGGGGCAAAAATTCCCTGCTGTTGTAATTTTTGGGCTACCTGTAAAGCGATCGCTGCATTTTTTAGGGGGTAGCATAAAATGGGGGAAGTAAAACTGGTAAAGCCGGAAAAATTGGGATTTTCAGAATTATCAATATTCTTTAATTTTGCCTGAATAGTTGCCACATTTTCCCATAATTTAGCGCGTCGTTGGGGTTCTTGTTGGACAATTTTAATTGCTGTTAAAGCGGCTGCTGTATCGGCTGGAGTTAAACCCGTTGTATAAATCCAACTAGGGGCGCGGTTTCGCAAAAAATCAATGGCTGTGGCTGAACCTGCTACATAACCTCCCAAACTTCCTAAAGCCTTACTTAGGGTTCCCATTTGTAACAGGGGAGTCCCGGTCAAATGGAAGTATTCGACACAACCCGCGCCATTTTTTCCAAAGACTCCGGTAGCGTGGGCTTCATCGACTAATAACATACTATCAAACTCTTGGGCGAGTTCTACTAATTGTGGTAGGGGGGATAAATCACCGTCCATACTAAACAGAGTGTCGGTAATAATTAGACTTCTGCGGTGTTGGTGGCGATGATTTTTTAACAGGTTGGTTAGGTGATTAATGTCGCTGTGGGGATAGTTAAAAACGGTCGCGCCGCTGAGTTTTGCCCCCATTTTTAAACTGGAGTGGTTATACTCATCAGAGAGAATGATATCTCGCTGATTAACGAGGGCGCTAATAGTGCCAATATTAGCTAAATAACCGGAACTAAAAACTATGGCATCTTCGGTATTTTTGAGGTTGGCGATCGCCAATTCTAGCTGTCTGTGCAATTCCCGATGTCCGGTTAAAAGTCGCGAGCCAGTGGTTCCTGTCCCCCACTCACGGGTCGCATTCATGGCGGCTTCTATTAAACGTTTATCCCCTGCTAAACCCAAGTAATCATTACTGGCAAAATTGAGCATTTCTCGCCCATTTACAGTAATGATAGGACCGGGAAGACTAGCAATGGGTGTAACGGAACGATACCAATTAGCCTGGTGAATGGTATTGAGCGATCGCTGCATCCACCCATAAGCATCTTTAACCATAACTCGTTTTTTTAATCGGGGAAATTCATCAATGTTCAGAGGGGTTAATAGTATCGATATCCGCACTATTTCCGCGCACGGAAGGCAGTCTTTCCACTAATCCCATATCAAAGGCAATATCTGGCAACTCCCCCACCATATATTGTCCGGCTTGCCAAATGCGATTAGGGGTAAAACACATCTGGCGCAGTTCCACCACTTCCGTGGGTTCAAACATTTCCCTACACATTCTTCTTTCTAGTCCCATTCTTCTATAATCTCCTCTTTTTTGATTCTATGACGGGCGTGTTTTAGGTCATTACTATTAATCATTTTACCACAGTGGGGGCATATAAATGTAGTGACTTGATATTTTTGGGCTTTTCTTTCCTCAATGACCTCCGCAAAGCCAGAGGCGATAATACCTGCGGGAAGTGCAATAATACCAATACCAGTGATGGCGAGAACCGCCCCCAATAATCTCCCCCAGGGGGTAATGGGATAAACATCACCATAGCCAACGGTGGTCAATGTGACTACCGCCCACCACATGGCTAAAGGAATATTAGCAAACTGTTCTGGTTGGGCTTCATTTTCCAAAAAATAGATGATACTCCCGGAGAAAAATAACATAATTAGTACCATACCCAGAGTCATAATTAACTCTTCTTTTTTATTGTTTAAGACACTTTTAATCAGGTTAAGTGATTTCAGATATCGAGTCAGTTTAAAAAACCGCAAAAATCGAATCAAACGAAATAAACGCGCCGCCCTCATATCGGGAATCATCATCGGCAAGAAAAAGGGTAAAACTGCGATTAAATCAATTAAAGCCAAAGGGGTAAACATATATTTAATTCGTCCCCACAATGGATGCTTGTAATGTTCATCTATGGTACAAGACCACAGCCTTAAAAGATATTCGATGGTAAAGGACGCAATGGAAAAATATTCAAAGTTTTGGAATAAAAAATAATATCTTTGTCTAAAATTAGCGACAGTAGCCAAAGAAACTGCGATGACATTGAGGACGATTAAAGTAATAATAAAAAAATCAAAAATTTTACTAAATGAATCATGGATAGTCCAGACTTCTAAAATGAGGAAAAGTCGTCTTTTTAATTTTGGTAGCATGATTCATAAACCCAGCTAATGTGATGACTTTATTATAAAACACGAAAAGCAGCGATCGCGTAATGATTACCCGATCGCCACTTTCACAATTGTCAACTTAGGGAATAGCCCCAGTCTTACCGACTCAAGTTAGCATCCTGTAGTTCCCCAGGACGCACCGCGATTTGTTCCGTAGCATTTCCTCGTCTCACTTCCAGTCTTAAAGGCTTCCCAATTTGGGCTTTTTCGACAACCCTCTGTAGTTGGTCTGCTTGAGTAATGGATTTACCATCAATTTTAGTCACCACATCACCGCGACGTAAACCGGCGTTGGCGGCTGGACTGTCAGGAATAACCTGAACTACCAAAACTCCATCAATTTCAGGAATCATCACCATGGAGTTAGGATCACTATTAAACTCCTGAGCTAATTCTGGTGTTAAAGTAATCATCCGAATACCAATAAAAGGATGAGGGATTCTTTCACCCCTGGCTAAATTGTCTTTAATAGCCTTAGCGGTATCAATAGGAATGGCAAAACCAATCCCTTGACCATCAGCGCGAATGGCTGTATTTATGCCAATTACTTCCCCTTGTTCATTTAACAAAGGTCCCCCAGAATTTCCAGGGTTAATAGCGGCATCTGTTTGGATAAATTCTAGGCGTTTATCAGGGATTCCTACCTGAGAACTAGGGCGGTTTAAAGTGCTAACAATTCCTAAAGTCACGGTATTATCTAATCCGAGGGGATTACCAACAGCGATCGCCCAATCTCCTACCTGTACTTCCGCCGAATTTCCCAACTTAGCCACTGGTAAATTATTACCATTAATCTTAACCACCGCTAAGTCAGAAGGTTCATCAGCGCCTTTAACTTCTCCTTGAAATTGGCGACCATCTCGCAGGGTGACGGTAACTTTATCTGCACCTCGGACAACATGGGCGTTAGTTAAAATCATCCCATTACTGTCCACAATAAAACCCGAACCTTGTCCCCGTTGTTGATATTCCCGGGGAAATTGTGGCATATCTTCCCCAAAGAAACGCCGGAAAAATGGATCATCAAAAAAAGGTTGAGGAATATTAGTAGAAACAGTCCTTTCTGTATCCAATCGCACTACCGCCGGACCCACACGATTGACAGCATCGGAGACAAAATTTCCGACCCTTTGGGGGACACGCGCCACGGTTTCCGGTGGCGTATTTGATGCCATTACTACTTCCTGCTTAATGGTCGCCTGGGCTACAGGGGTTAACCAATCAGGAAACAATCGCAGGAATCCTAAAGTTAACCCTACACTCAACACAATGGCGATCGCATAACCGCCAAACTGACCAAAATTAGATCCTTTTTTGTCTTGCATTAACCAGTCTCCCAACAAGCATTTGATTATATTTTAGATAGCCGGCCACAAAATATCACTAGCTGTTTTAAACCAGCCATTCACCTTGCGCCATAACCTTTCAGGCTGATCATCTACCACCTCAGAGGCGATAGTTTCCACATCTACAACTGTGGCATTTTCCCAATCGTCCCGTTCAAAATTCCGAATCGGACGGGTAGAAGATGCCATATTTTCCGATTCAATTAATTTCCTTTTCACCCAGTCACGAACTTCTCCGGTTTGATTGATTACCAAATTTTCCCAGGTAGTTTGAGAGTTCATAGCTTCTCCTTTTGGTGAGTGGTTATACATCTTACTTAATTAAGCCAATTTTCTAGGTTTTGACGAGGGTTAAAACTGCTGATTTGTTGTAGTTCTTGGTATAGTTGTCGTTGGCGATCGCTTAAAGTTTTCGGTGCTACCACCTTGAGCCGCACAATCTGATCACCTTGTCCCCCTTTAGGAATCGGCCAACCCTTACCTCGCAGCCGCAGAGACTGTCCCGATGCCACCCCTGGGGGAACCTTCATTGTCACCTTACCCGAAGGGGTAGGAACCTGAATTTCCGCCCCTAAAACTGCCTCCTCTGGAGTAATTCCCACCTCACAAATTAAATCATTTCCATCAAACTGAAAAAACGGATGTGGTTCCAGTTCAACAGTCAAATATAAATCCCCTCTTTTTCCAGAAGTCGGACTAACTCCCCCCTTTCCTTTTAAGCGAATCCGACTATCAGGCTTCGCGCCTGGGGGAATTTTAACCTTAATTGTTTCTCCATCCAAGTTAAATTTCTTTTCCACCCCCTTAAAAGCCTCCGAAAAAGTCAGAGGCAATGTGGCCGTAAAATCGCGGGGCGGTACTTGTTCATAACCCCTATTACCGCCGCCAAAAAAGTCGCCAAACTCATCAAAAGCACTATAACCGCTACCATTGGGATAGCCGTAGGGCTGGCGAGGATTACCGCCAAACCTGCCTAGTAACTCATTAATAAAGTCATCAAAATTACCATATTGGTTAAAGTCAAAATCACCTACCCCTCCCGGTGGTGGTCCCGCACTAGAAGGGTCCCAATATTTCCCAAATTGATCATACTTCTGTCGTTTATCGCGATCGCCAAGAACCTCGTATGCTTCATTAATATCCTTAAATCTTTGTTCCGCAGCGCGATCGTTAGGATTCACATCAGGGTGATATTTCCGCGCTAAGTTCCGGTAGACTTTTTTGATCTCCTGTTGACTGGCATTCTTATCCACCCCCAAAATCCCATAATAATCTTTATAGTTCATTTTAGATGACATCAGCAAGCACCTCCTTCGCACGCTTATCTACAAGATAACAAAATTGGGAATTGGGTTCAAAGCCAGATCACCTTTACTTCCCCATTCCCAACTTATTACCTCTTATATTAGCAGTCTAGTCGCTGGTTTGGTGGGTTCAGAGTACATATCAGCCAGCCAGATCAGCATTCAGTTATGGTCGAAAGGGAAGTCACCTTCCCTAACTCCAATTCAAAACCGTGCTTGATATTTTCACATCACACGGCTCCTGATGTGGATACCCTATTGTCAGTAGGAACAAGGTTACGACCCCTCGCTTTATGACTTCAACTTTAGGAGCTTTATGCCACACGTAGTCTTTAAACTCGTTTTCGCCACTATACTCCTATTTATTGCAGTCTCTATATCCACACCGTGACTAGTGGGCATATCCCAACCATTACAGTTAGGCATTGGCTTTCAGTCACATCCTTTCCCCTTATGGGCATACGCTTACACTTTTCACTACTTTACGAGATGTACTCGCAGAGAGCCCAATAGGGGTTTAAACGTTCCGTATATATGGGCATTCCATCTTTAGATTTGTCCTATCCACCGGGGTACATTTAAAGGTCTGTGTAGGTAGTATAGAAAGACTCCTACTTTTCCCCTTACTCTTTTGAGCGCAGCGTGTCAACCTATTTCGCTACTTTATAATGACGATGGTTCAGGCCAGACATTCGGTTTCCCTAATCATGGATGGTTGGCAGTGGTCGGATTTTGGGAATAGGTTTTCCCTCACGCCTTCCGTTCCCCGCTTAAATCCCAGATTTGTGATTTCTGAAACTTGGGGTGGCTATCGCCGTTACTCTTTCCCATAATCGCTCCAAGTAAGTTATAATACTCCTCCTAGGTAATACTTGGACGGTGTATTGCGATTTCTTAAAATGGGATTGACCATGAGTTCCCTACCTTGCTTAGAATCACACCTTCCTAAGCGTTGGGACATATATACAGTTAAGGGGTAAACTGGTTGACAGTTTATCTCCCTCTAGGAGGTTATTTCAGGCATTGCAGCCTTATTTCACTCCTAAACGTCTCGCACCTCCTAAACGTCTCGCACCTTCACCTACATTATAACTGATTTAAGCCAGATCGACCTTAACCACCCGATTTTTTTCTTCCTCAGCTTTAGGGAGAGTCAGGCTAAGAATGCCATCTTTATATTCTCCATGAACATTAGTATTTTGGACCCGAATTGGTAGAGGAATCACCCGGCGGAATTTACCATAGCGAAACTCACTGCGGGTTACTCCTTTTTCTTCCGTGTGTCTTTCTAATTTCCGTTCCCCACTGATAGCAATAGAATCCGCTGTTACCTGTACATCAATATCTTCGCGATTCATTCCGGGAACTTCTAATTTCAGATGTAAGGCTTCCGGCGTTTCCTGAAGTTCCGCTGCTGGTACAAATGCAGAACCCACATCTTCCGAAGTAGTAGTTAAGCTATCAAACAAGTGATTCATTTGACGTTGCAGAGTGTCAATTTCCCGGAAAGATTCCCAATTAAAACTAATGATTGCCATAATCTTTGCTCCTGTTTTATATCCTGGTTTACTTGAGGTTATCTCTTACCTCTTGTCTTACAGAATAGTCAATTTATCTTAGTTTTGGATTCGGTTTTAAACACTGAGAATATGGCAATAACCGAACTGCTTTAGTTTCCCTTGGTGGTACGTTAAACCGTACCTTAATGGTCGTGAAAAGTGAACCCACCCCCATCATTCATTAATCCAGATAGTACCCCGGTCTCAGCCGGATTTCCGACTTGCCTTGCCTTTTCCCCAGAAGCAGCGTTATATTTAGACAATCCACACTCTGAGGGTACTGAGGGTACTATGAAAATTTGGGTCAACGAACAGCTAGATCCCAATGGTATTGTCTATTCTTGCATTGCTTGTTGTGACGAAACTCAAGCTATGGAATGTCATGAGTCTTTCCAAAACAATCTCACCGAAACTCAAAAGCAAATGGGTTGGGTCGCCAAACTCCGCACTGTCGAGTCTTGGGATGATGTCCCTGTTAGCGCCTTAAAACTCAATTAGCACCCCCATCAAATTAAAATCCAGCCCCAAAGTACCGGGCTGGATTATCTAAATATTCTCGGTGAGACTTACTAAAAACCCATTAACCTAGTCAGTCTTTTGAAAGTCTAGGGAAGCCGAATTCATGCAGTAACGCTTTCCTGTCGGTCTTGGTCCATCCTCAAAAACATGGCCTAGGTGAGCATCACACTTAGCACAGAGTACCTCTACCCGGCGCATAAACAAACTATTATCCTGTTCATATCGGACACTATTTTCCGAAACCGGTTCCCAAAAACTTGGCCATCCCGTACCGGAATCATATTTGGTTTCTGAGGTGAATAACTCATTACCACAGCAAACACAACGATAAACACCCTTTTCTTTGTGATCGTAATATATGCCAGTAAAAGCGCGTTCAGTCCCCTTTTTCCGGGTGACTTTGAACTGTTCTGGTGTTAGCTGTTGCTTCCACTCTGCATCAGTTTTTTGTACTTTCTCAACCATAAATGAGTCACTCCGATTTGTGTTCTCCCAAAGCCTAACTTAAAGCCTAACTTAAAACCTAATTCAACGCCAGCCATTTTTGAGCATTCAGGCGCTGAACCACCCCAAACACCAGCAAATCTAAAGTAATCCGGCGCTCATCTCCCAAAAATCCCTCGATCGCCGATGGTTGAGTACCATTAGCCGCCCAGGAAAAAAACTTTGGACCCTTAATATCTTCTTGGGGAAAGTAGATATTAAACTTCCGTGCGCCACCTTCCCAGCTTCCCGTCACCTGCCAACAATCTTCTGCAATTTGTAGGCTAGGCGGAAACTTAGCCTTGACTAATGCCACATCGAGATCTGTAATTCCCTGTTCCTCCAGGGCTTTCTTAACCGCCGGAATATAATGATTTTCGATAAACTCTGGAAACGGCTTATCCTCCACTGCGGGGGGTTTCTCCTTTTTCGCCTTGGCGGCCGGTTTTTTCTTTTCTTCTTCTGACATCGATAGTTCCTGAGTTACAATTCACCCAAACGTATTCTATCGCTATTCGATCGCGATCGCCTTCCCCCAAAAAACCTCCCCACCTTCCACAACAGTCAATTTCCCCACCCTCAAATAATCACATCAGTTTTGCTAATCTATGCCCCTCCATCTATTTAATATTCCAAAGATTGTTAAGAATTAATACATTTTTATTGCTAATCTCTCGCAAAAAGTTGACGAGATTCTGGGGGTTATGGTATCCTCAGATAAATCGCATCCAAGGGCTTCCTGTGTCTTGATGCCAAAATAGAGGCTACAACCCTCATTATATCGTCGCCTAAATTATTCTCTCACCACAAGTTAAAATTCACGATGCACGAGTTTGGAAGCCAAAAGCGATCGCCATTTTCTGAGATGTTGACAAAATCGACATTATGTGAATAGGATGCAATTTTCCGCAGTGAGGGAATTTAAAGGATGTTAGCGAGTGCGATATTAATCCTAGTGATGGGTTTTTTTGCTGGGGAACTTGCCCGCCGATTAGGTGCGCCGCCTCTAATTGGGATGATTTTGATTGGCATTATCATGGGTCAGGAATTTGGCAACTTAATTAGTCCAGAAGTCCTAGGGGCTGCCGACGATCTGCGACTGGTAGCGGTAATGATCATTTTAATGAAAGCAGGTCTAGGACTCGATCGCTCTAAACTAGCGCAACAAGGAACAGTCGCCCTCCGGCTAGGATTTTTCCCCGCTTCAATAGAAGCCTTAGTAGTAGCGATCGCCTCAATGTTCCTATTCAATTTTGACTTCATGACAGGTCTACTATTAGGCTGCGTAGTCGGCGCAGAGTCACCCGCCGTTATTGTCCCCGGAATGTTGCGCCTAAAAAGCCTAGGCTGGGGTGTGACCAAAGGCATTCCCGACGCGATTTTAACAGGTAGCGCCTTATCAGATGTCCTGCTATTATTAGTATTTAGCCTACTGCTAAACTTTCTGGGTTCAGGAAGTACAGAAGCCATTAACCTAGGGTTCATCAGCCTATCATCCTTACAAATTCTACCATTCCAAGTAATCCTAGAAATCGTCCTAGGATTAGTAGCAGGTTTCCTAGGCGCGCGATTATTAGTATTTCTATTAGTCAAGCAGACCTGGACGCGCAACGTAGTTCAAGACATAATCATCGCCGCCAGTTTAGGACTGTTTCTGGTAATTTTCAGCAACACCTTTCCCTACTACTCCGGCTATCTAGCCGTGATGGCGATGGGATTCTTTTTAATCGAATTTGATGCCCCCCTAGCGCGATTAATCCGCAATAGTTTTGATGTATTGTGGATAGTAGCGGAAATTGTTTTATTTGTAATCATGGGGGCTACCATTCAGTTACAGGTTTTAGGGGATGTCTTATTACCGGGTTTATTATTAATAGTAATTGGTCTGGTAATAGGTAGAGGAATAGGCTGGTATTTATCGACATTAGGGAGTAATTGGAATCGCCAAGAAAAGCTGTTTTTATTGCCGGGAAATATGGCAAAAGCCACCGTACAAGCGGCTATTGGTGCTTTACCTTTAGCGGCGGGAATTGAGGGAGGGGAAATAATTTTAGCGATCGCCGCCTTATCAATTCTAGTAACCGCCCCCTTGGGTGCTTGGTCTACCCAAGTATTTGCGCCGAAACTCTTAGAAAGGGGAGAAGTAGACCCCACCAAAGTAGCCGTTAAAGGTCATCCAGTTTTATTAGCTGCTGTAGACCCGTCACCCCTATCAACTTCCGTATTGCTAAAAGCCGCCGACCTAGCGCGGCGCAGCCATGGTCAAATCATCGTTTTATATGTAGATAATGTGGGAGACGAACCGGGAAGATTACAACTAGAAAAACAAGCGCACCAACTTCTAGCAGATATCCGCTTTGAATTTATGGTATTATCAGGATTAGTACCAGAAACCATTGTCAAGACCGCCGCCAGTCGCGGGGTGACTGATGTAGTAATTGGTACCAAATCCATGAACGGTAAAAAGATGATGGTTAACTCAGTCTCTCAAGCCGTTTTAGAGATGAGTACAATTCCGGTAATTACCGTATAAGGAAACCAGAGAAAGTAGAGACAAGGCGGGTGTCTTATCTCTACAATTGGGTAGTGTTAAATCTCAGCGTAAGCACGTTCAATTAAACGTCGCGCCAGAGTTTGAATACCGGTATGAGTGTAGTAGTTAGTGGTCATGTCGAGGAAAGCCGCCACATAATCCAACTTATCGTCAGCGATATCGACAAAACTCTGAAGGTGGCTAACCACCTTAGAAGGTGTCAAATCATGATCGCTGACAAAACCACTCATCCAACCTGTGACGGAATTAAAACTTTCCTGAACAAAATGCAGCTTTCCGTCTGGGTCTCCCCCAGGAATCATGGGATTAATCCGTTTAAAACCCTCACTTTTCTCCAATTCAGAGGGAGTCAAATTCGCAATAATACTCAACCCCTTTTGAATAAAATCGGGACCCAAAGGGATTAACCCATCCAAACAGACCAAAGCCGCCATACGCATGATAGACTCGCCGCCATAGTTAGCGAGAGAGGCGACAAAATCGCCGATACTATCCCCAGGAATGCCATTAATTTGGCAAAAGGCGACCAATTCAGTGACCACCTTTAAAGATAAATCGATCGCCTGTGCTTTATCAGCTTTGGGGGTCAAGTTCCCCAGGAAACCGAGAAAACTGACATTCTGGCTAATTTTATTAGCCAGCGCCGCCGTCCCTAAAGCGGTCCCCGCACTGTCAATAGTTTGATATAGCCAAAGTGCGCGTTGGTAGCCCTGAGATTTATCATTATAAAGCCAGAGGGCGCGTTCACTGATATCCTGAATCAGACCCGGATCATCCTCGCCAGTGATAGTTTTAACGGTATTTTCAAAACCTACCAAATTATCCCACTGACCAGGAACTGCAAAATCTAGCCCCCGCAACACCATTACAGTTATCCCACCAGTAGGGAGTTCATCAACCAATTCAATAATAGACTTACTCACAATTCAGACTCCTTGCTGATACATTTACGCGACATTTATCCGGCTATTGCCTGACAATGCGACGATAGC
>NZ_JARPLU010000081.1:0-22195 GCF_032349615.1 Limnospira sp. PMC 1279.21
TTCTTATACCATATTGCCCTAAAATATTAACCTAATTTGAGATTAAATCATGCTCCTAAGAGAGCACCAGAGCCAATGGATTAATCTAACAATTGGCGAATGCGGGTTTTGTTGTCTGGGGAGGCTTGAGATTGGGTTTCTAACCATGCGATCGCTTCATCTCTCCCGAATTGGGCCACCAAAATGAGAGCGCCCCAGGCTTGCAAATCTGGTTCTTCTGGGTTTTCCAGCAGCGCTGCTTGAATGCGGTTTTTGATTCTTCCCCCGTCAGCCTGTAGGAGGTTTAACAGTTCGGTTTGGTTAAGGCTCGCGCTTTGAACCACATTTAGGGCTTCACTCCAACGACCATCAATAAGTCCCGCGAGTACCTTTTGAGTCGGACTTGCCCAAGCTGCTGTAGCCTGAGCATCTGTAATGCTGGCATGGAACTGAATTAATTGCAGTTGTGCCTCCGCTAATGCTGGCCATTTTTGGGGATAATCGCCACCGGTGCCGGAATTGTTCTTGAGGGGTTGCATCAGACTTAAAGCCGGAGACCACAAACCGCTGCGAGCTAGTCTAATAGCTCTTCGATAAGCATAGTGGTCAACAACTTCTTGATCTAGGGAGATGCTAACTAACTCAATGGGGTTAGGAACAAAGCGGCGGGGTCGGACTTGATAAATGCTGAATTGTGGCTCAAGTCCCATGGTTTGTTCAACTAATAATTCTGGGTAAGGTCCCCCGGTGACGTTTTCCCATATAGGATGCTGTCCCGCAGCACTTTTCCACTCCAACATCGAACTGAGGTGATAATGTTTGGGGTTGTAATGAATTATATGTCCGTAGGGAACTCGGGTATCCCCCACCAGACGGGTTCCATATAAGTTAAACCATACTCCCGATTCAGGAACCCTATTTTTAAACGTCGTGATATCAGTTAGGGGTAGTGGTCTATTACCGCCCTGCTGATTAGCACGAGTTCCAATCAAAGATGCCAGTACAAAAGACTCTGCTGGTCCGTTGACGGGTAGTTCATAAACTAGGCGATATAACTCAGGAGTCCCCACCGCTTGATAGGGAGTTTGTACTGATTTATAAACTCGCAGTTCCACAATTTCTTTACAACCAGTGGGACAGGGGATGGTTGTACTAGATTCGCGGGTCTGCATTACTGGAATTAACAGATCTACGGGTGTTTGAACGAGGGATTCATGGGGGAGTAGGAATGAGCGCCAGGGTTTGAGGTAGGGATTTTGGGCGAATAACCTTTCCTCTAGCCTAGCTGTACTGACACTATTGCTCATATCCCCTAAAACTTCTCGATTAGGAAGGGGTAGGGGTTCAGCAAAAAAACGACCTTGGGCTTTGAGTTCTTCTCGGATTTGCTCCAGGCTATAAAGATAATCGTTGGGTTTTAGGGGAATTTGGGTACTCGCGGGTAGAAATTGATTAAGCCAAATTCCTACGTCAGGATTGAGAATCAGTTGGTAACTAAACCAAGCGCTGACGCTGAATAGGGCTGAACCACCAAATAGTAGGCTAAAGGCTAGACTATCGGCTAACCACTTTTTTAGTGCTACTGATAGGGGGCTTGGGGACTGGCGAGTTCTGACAGTTGGCTTGTGTTTATGGTGGCCGATATTGCCCCCGCCCTGACCCGCCACGTTGGGCTTTTGGGCTAAGGGGCGGGAAGGGGGCTGCTGTGATAATGGTTGTTTCTGGCGGCTGGGTGAAACAGCTTGGCGTTTCTGATTAGTCCCCCTGGATTTCTTGTCTATGGGTCGATTAAATCGGACTTGTCTATTGTTCATATTTGGCAACTGACTCCCCTAACTTTATGGTGATGACCTTCAACCGATGAGGACTTGTTCATAGCGCTGACCTGCTCGTTCCCAAGTATATTCAGTTTCGATGAGCGATCGCGCTTTTTGAGAAAGTTCTTGTCTGAGATCTGGGTTTTCAAACAGCCTGGCTATCTGTTGGACATATTCCTCAACTGTGTTAGCTCGTAAAGCCCGCAGTTCGACTCCTTCACCATCGACGGCTAAACCTTCTAAACCGCGATCGCTCGCTACCAAGGGAACTCCGGCAGCCATAGTCTCTAGGGTTTTATTTTTGATGCCGAACCCGGTTCGCATTGGGATTACACAGACTGTGGCTTTATGTAAATATTCTGCCATTGAAGGTACACGACCCGTTACGTTTACCCCTGGACAATAGGCTAGTTCTAACACTTCTGGTACGGGTCTGGCTCCTACGATAGTAATGGTGGTATCTGAAGCGCGTTTTTGGATCTGGGGTAATATCTCTAGGGCGAGAAATCTAGCCGCGTCAATGTTGGCTATGTTGTCCATGGCTCCGACAAAGATGAGTTGATGTCCACCTGGGTCGAAAGTTCGATAGGGAAACTGCTCAAAGTTTACGCCATTTGGGATAATTTCCACCTTCGCTATGGGGTTAAAGTGTTGCATCTGTTCCCCGTCTTCGGGAGTGGTGGCAACAATGGAGGAAAATTTGGTACAATATTGTTGCTCATAACGATAAAGTAGGGGAAGGTTAAGGCGATCGCGTAGGGGTTTCTCTGCCGTTTGAGTCTCTAGCTGCTGCCGACAGGTTGCATAAACTGAACTGTGGACATTAACGACTGTTTTTAAGCGGTCTTTCCATTCGGGGCGCACATAACTCTCATTAATGCTATGTTCGCAGGTGATGACATCATAGCCTTCGTCTTCAACTACTTGATCAATCCACTCCTGCATATCCACCGAGTAGGTTGCTCTAACATTGGGAGGAGTGCCACTGAGTAGGAATTGGCCAAATCGAGAGATTTTGCCGAAAATGCCCCAGTTTGCTTCTGCGGGTTCACTTCTGGGAAACACCTGGAGCCGATCTACGCACTGACTGAGTTCTTCAATGTCATCATCAGTGACATCAGAGGTGCGTTGTGTTACAAGAGTAATAGGGTGTGTCTGGCTCAAAAATTTGAGTAGGTTAAAGGTACGGACTTGGGTTCCACCTTTGGTAGGAGGATAGGGGAATGTGGAAGAAATCATTAAAATTTTCATCGGCATTTAAGTTGATGGGAAAGTCTCAGTAATTAACTGGGTAATTGTTAATTCAAATTAGATCTGATTAAGGAGTTGACCCCATGGCATCTTGTGGTATATACACTTTAGCAAATGATGTGGTTTTCGATCAACTGGTAGCTTTTTTAAATAGCGTAGAGGTTAATGTGAGTCCAGATATACCTATTTGTATTATTCCCTATGATGACCGTATGGAGCAGGTAAAAAAGGAAATTGGCGATCGCCCCAATGTTAGCATTTATGAAGATCAGCAAGAGATCCAGCGATGGGAAGATTTTGCTAAAGAAGTGTGGATGAACCATCCCCTAGCATTTCAGAAAAGTAATGCTCGCCTCATTGAATCAAGAATGCGTTTTCAGAGAAAAATGGCGGCTTTTCAAGGATACTTTGATAAGTTTTTATTTTATGATGCTGATACTTTAGCGATGAAACCGGTAGATGATATGTTTCTGAAACTAGATACCTACAAAACAAGCAAACGTATCATCACTTAGTTAACTGCTAAAGGGTGGTAATTTTTTGATTGTTGAAAATCTCAAACAGGTTAATCATTTATGTTGGGTTTTGTCGTACCGATTAAAAGTCGTAAGATATCTAAATCTTGGGATAATCTTTCTCTCCTACTGGAAAGAACTGCTAGGTCAATGTGCAATCAGACTCATCCTGATTTTCGGATGATTGTAGTCTGTCAAGAAAAACCTAATATTAAGTTTGAACATCCGAATTTACACTACCTGACGGTGGATTTAAGTTTGCCTGTACCGACAACAATAGTCGAAAAACGGGTGGATAAAATGTATAAAGTTATCGCCGGAGTTCGTTTAGCCAAGGAAATGGGATGTTCTCACATTATGCAGGCTGATGGTGATGATTGTGTAAGCCGATGTTTAGCTGATTTGGTAGCCCAAAATAAATCGGTTGATGGCTACTTCTTCAAAAAAGGGTATGTCTATAATCATAATAGCAATGTTATGAAAGTCATGCGTAAAGGGTTCCATCTTTATTGTGGCACAACTCATATTATTAGAAGTGATTTATATGATGCCTCAGAGGAAACTTTAGCAAGAATTCCTGAGTCGATCACATCCCCTAGTCAAATTCCTAAAGATATTCATCATTTCTACTATTGTCATAATTATTTTACGAGGGGTGTAGAGTCGAAAGGATCCCACCTTGAGCGACTTCCTTTTGTGGGGTCTATTTATATTTTAGGAAATAGTGAAAATCTATCTTCGGAAGATTTCGTTAATATTGAAAAACGGAAAAATATGTCTCTGAAAGTTAGACTGCTAAACCTGAAAGCTAGTCTATTCGATTACCGAAAATTAACCCCGAAGATTCGAGAAGAATTTGGTCTTTATGATATTGAACTAATCAATCCCTGGTAGAAAAGACGAGGACATATTAAACTTGATCATGTCGAGTGAAAGTTAAGCTGATTCTGTGGCTAAAATTACCGTTTGTATTCCTACTTATAACCGGGTTAACCTGTTACCGATCGCCATCGCCAGTGTTCTGGAACAAACCGAACAAGATTTCGAGTTAATTGTCTGTGATGACGGTTCGACTGATGGAACCGTGGAGATTATGTCTCGCTATGAAGACCCGCGATTGCGCTATATTCGCCATCAAAAAAATATTGGCAAAAGTAATAATATGCGATCGGGTTTTGATGCGGCTACGGGGGAATATTTTATTAAATTTGATGATGACGATCGCCTGACTCCAGAATTTCTCGAAAAAACCAGTGCCATTTTAGAGCAAAACCCTACCGTTGATTTTGTAGGGACTGACCACTGGATAATTGATATTAACAATAACCGAGACCAAACCGCCACAGATATTAACTCGGTCAAATGGGGACGCAGCCAACTCCCAGAAGGTATAGTTGAAAATCTCCTAGAAGTAGTATTTATTCAGCAAAGTTTTCAAATAGGAGCTACCCTCTGTCGTCGCCAAGCCTTAATTGATGTGGGGTATATGCGCCCGAATATTCAAAACTGCGAAGATAATGATTTATTAGTGCGTCTCGCCTTAGCCGGAAAGCAGGGATATTATATTCCCCAAAGGTTGATGGAATATCGGGTTCATGCTGAACAACAAGGGTTAAACCGGGCTATTCCTTATTTACGCGATCAAATCACTTATTTAGAAAATTTCCAATTCCCATCAGAAAAGCTGGAAACAATTAGGCGATCGCGCCTGGCTGAATCTCAACTTTTATTAGGGTTGCGAATGGTAGAAACTGGCGATACACAAGCCGGACGAGTCTTAATTGTAGCCGGACAATCAGCATCTCTCCCCAAAGCCTGGACAGGGTTGGCTATTTCTGTGCTTCCTCAACCTGTACGGAAACAAATCTTTACTCTTCTGCGGCGGGCTAAAAGCTAAAATCCTGCCTAGGAGTTGAGGCTGTGATGGGTTTTGGGTAAATCTACGCCACCAGCCCAAACCCAACAGCTATAAGAGATGGTATGGTTATAATTAAAGTGTTACGGCCCCAAAAAGCGTGGCTGATAACCTAAGCAGGAGTCAGTACGTTGCCATGGAGTTAGGGGGCTTCAGGCCTTTTTTCTGTGGCAGCATAGATATCGATCGCCATTTTAACTATTTGACTATTCATAAAACCATAAAAATCGAGAAACAACAGAAGCATTAAGGTTATGAATATTATTGCCAACTTACCCGGTTATAAAATCACAGAAGAGTTATACACAGGGAGTAGAACCCTAGTTTATCGAGGCATTCGTAGCAGTGACCAGCAACCTGTAGTTATCAAAATTTTACGACACGAATACCCTAGTTTTAACGAACTTGTCCAATTTCGCCATCAATATACTATTGCCAAAAATCTCGACTTTCCCAATATTGTTAAACCCTTGAGTTTAGAAGTATATGGTAATAGCTATGCTTTAATTATGGAAGATTGTGGGGGAGTTGCCCTATACCAATATTTAGAATCAGCCAGAAATAAACATACCAAATATCACTATTTTCATGTGGAAGATTTTCTAAAAATTGCCATTCAAATTGCCGACACTCTACATTATCTTCACCAAAACAGGGTAATTCACAAAGATATTAAACCTGCCAACCTTTTGATTAATCCTGATCATCAACAAGTTAAATTAATTGATTTTAGTATTTCATCCTTACTACCACGGGAAGCACCAGAAGTTAAAAATCCTCATATTTTAGAGGGGACATTATGCTATATTTCTCCAGAACAAACAGGTCGAATGAATCGAGGGATAGATTATCGAAGCGATTTCTATTCCCTGGGAGTTACCTGCTATGAATTGCTGACCGGAAAACTACCGTTTCAATCGTCAGATGTGATGGAGTTGGTACATTGTCATCTCGCCAAACAGCCCCCACCAATTCACGAAATTAACCCGAATATTCCTATAGTGATATCAGAAATTGTTAGTAAACTGATGGCGAAAAATGCCGAAGATCGCTATCAGAGTGCCTTGGGAATTAAATATGATTTAGAGGAATGTTTACATCAATTACAAGAAACCGGTAATATTGATAGCTTTGCGATCGCACAACAAGACATAAGCGATCGCTTTATGATTCCCGAAAAACTCTATGGTCGAGAAGCCGAAGTTCAGCAACTATTAGCCGCCTTTGATAGAGTCAATATGAATCAAACCGAAATGATGCTAGTGGCGGGTTTTTCCGGAATTGGTAAAACTGCAGTTATCAATGAAGTTCATAAACCCATAGTCCGACAAAGAGGCTATTTTATTAAAGGTAAATATGACCAATTTAATCGTCATATACCTTGGGCTGCCTTCGTGCAAGCATTCCGGGATTTAATGGGTCAAATTTTATCAGAATCTGATGCTAAAATTCAAACATGGAAAACCGAGATTCTGGAAGCAGTGGGAGAGAATGGTCAAGTTTTGATTGATGTTATCCCCGAGTTAGAAAAGATTATTGGTCCGCAACCACCAGCGGTAGAATTATCAGGTAATGCTGCTCAAAATCGCTTTAATCTACTGTTTCAAAAATTCCTGCAAGTTTTCACCAGCCAAGAACATCCCCTGGTGATATTTTTAGATGATTGGCAATGGTCAGATTCAGCATCATTAAACTTACTCCAACTATTGATGCAAGAGACTCAAGGATATTTGTTAATCTTAGGAGCCTATCGAGATCATGAAGTTTCACCAGTACATCCGTTTATTTTAACCGTTGATGAGATAATCCAAAGCGGAGCCACAGTTAATACAATTACCTTGTCACCTCTGCCAGAATTAGATATAAATCAGTTAGTAGCAGATACCCTGAATTGTCAATTATCTATGGCTAAATCCTTGGCTAAGTTAGTTTACCAAAAAACCCATGGTAATCCTTTTTTTGCCACCCAGTTACTCAAGGCTTTACATGATGAAAAATTAATTGTATTTGAGCAAAAAAAATCTTCATTTAAACCAGGATTCAGTCAAGGGGGATGGCAATGTGATATGGCGAAAGTGCAAGCCTTAACCCTTAGTGATGATGTGGTAGAGTTCATGGCATTACCATTGCAGAAATTGCCTAAAGATACTCAAGATCTTTTAAAGTTGGCTGCTTGTATTGGGTCGGATTTTGATTTAAATACTTTAGCAATTGTGAGTCAGAAGCCAACCCATGTAACGGCTGTAGCTTTATGGAAAGCATTACAAGAAGGCTTAATTATTCCGACCACTAAAATTTATAAATTTTTCACTCAATCCGAAAATCAAGAACTGTTTAATAGTGCAGCAAATCCCACTTATAGATTTTTGCACGATCGCATTCAACAAGCCAGTTATTCTTTAATTCCTGACCACCAAAAACAAGCCACTCATCTGCAAATTGGACAATTGCTACAGCACAACTTATCACCGACAGAAGTAGAAGAAAAATTGTTTGATATTGTGGGTCATTTGAATTTAGGTCATGGTTTAATAACTGATACCCAAGAACGAGAAACTTTAGCCCAACTCAACTTATCAGCAGCACAAAAAGCCAGAAATTCTACAGCTTATGTGGCGGCGAGAAATTTGGTGGAAACTGGACTAGAGTTGCTGGCGGATGACTGCTGGGAAAGTCAGTATCAACTGGCTTTAAATATGTATGTTACTGCGACAGAAACTGCCTACTTAAATGCTGATTTTGACACCATGGAAACCCTATCAAGTTTGGTGCAAAAATCATCTAAAAATATCCTTAATAAAGTCAAAATTTACGAGATTCAAATAAATGCCCTAACTGCTCAGAGTCGGATGTTAGAAGCGATCGCTGTAGCCGAAAATGCACTTAAAGAACTAGGAGTTGAGTTTTCGTCCCAACCAGATGAAGCCTTGACCGCGAAAACATTAGAAACTATTTCTCAGCAACTAGAAGGCAAAAAAATTGAGGATTTAGTGAACTTTCCAGTTATGGAAGATCCAGAAACCTTGGCGGCTATGGAACTATTAGGGATTTTGTTTGCTCCTATTTTTCTAGGAAATCCTACTATACTACCTCTGTTGGGGTTCACTATGGTTAGTTTATCTCTGAGGTTTGGTAATGCACCTACATCAACCATTGGTTATGCAATTTATGGTATGGTACTTTCTGCCTTTTTAGGAGAGGTTAAAAAAGGTTATAAATTTGGGCGAGTCGCCTTGATTTTACTGGATAAGTTTAATGTCCGAAAACTAAAAGCTCTGACATTACTGCTATTTGGTACTTTTCTTCAGCATCGCCAAGAACCATTAAGATCCGCTATTCCTACCCTCAAAAATGGTTATATGGCAGCCATAGAAACTGGTCAAATTCTCTATGCTGGTTATAACATTTTTAACTACTTTTATGATAATTTCTTCGCGGGAGTGCGTCTAGATAATTGGGAAGGAGAAATTGACAATTACTGTGTAGTTTTAGAGAAAGCCAAACAAGATTCTCCCCTAACCTACCTGAAGATTAAAAAGCAGATGGTGTATAATTTTCGGGAAATTGTCGATTCACCATATTTATTGAAGGGGAACGACTACAATGAAATAGTGATGATTCCTAAGCATCATCATGATAATGAATTAACTGCTCTGGCTGTGGTCTATATCTATAAATTGATTCTTGCTTATCTATTTGGTGAATATCATCATGCTGGGGAATATATTGCCAAAGCTGATCAATATTTGATGGCAGTGGGAGGAACAATTTATATTCCGGTTTTCCATTTCTATGCTGGTTTAACCTATTTAGCTTTATGCTCCACGTCAAAAATTGACCAAGATTATAGTCTGGATATGGTTAAAAGTCATCAGAAAAAATTAGCGGAATGGGCAGAGTCTTCCCCCAATAATCATCAGCATAAAGTTGATTTGTTAGCGGCTGAAAAATGTCGATTCTTTGGAGAAAAAGCAGAGGCTATTGATTTATACGATCGCGCTATTACCGGAGCCAAAGACAACAAATATATCCAAGAAGAAGCCTTAGCTAATGAACTAGCGGCTAAATTTTACCTAAATTGGGGTAAAGCTAAAGTTGCCGCTGGGTATATGCAAGATGCCTATTATGGTTATGCTAAATGGGGTGCAAAAGCTAAGGTGGCGGATTTAGAAAAACGCTATCCTAAACTGTTGAACCCGATTTTACACCGACCTCGTGCTACTAATTTATTCAAGGAAACTATTGCCAGGGGTATGATGACTTCTACTCATACTTCTAGTAGCATTTCCGAAATCCTGGATTTAACAACTTTGCTGCAAGCATCTCAAGCTATTTCTAGTGAAATTGAATTAGACAAGCTGATTAGTAACTTGTTAAAAATAGTGATTAATAATGCGGGAGCTAATAAGTGTATATTGGTGCTTAAACAAGATGATAAATTTAATGTAGTTGCCATATTAGAACCCGGAAAATCACCGGAGATATTACCATCAATTCCCCTAGAAGCTAGTCAAGATTTGCCGATTAGTGTAGTTAATAATGTTCGCCGTACTGGCAAGTATTTAGTGCTGGCAGATGCCAGAATAAATCCCAGGTTTTATGCTGATACTTATATCCAAAATAACCATCCTAAAAGTGTTATCTGTATCCCGATTATCAACCAAGGTCAGTTGATGGGTATTTTATATTTGGAAAATAATTTAACTATAGGAGCCTTTACGAGCGATCGCGTTGAGTTGCTCAAATTTCTCTGTTCTCAAGCTGCCATTTCTCTGGAAAACGGGCGACTTTATGAGGAATCACAGACTTATAATCACAAACTAAAACAATATGTAGAAAAACTAGAATTAAGTGAAGCACGTTATCGTTATTTAGCCACTGCTACATCTCAAATTATTTGGCTGGCTAGTCCTGAAGGAGAAAACCTAGATACAGTTCATTGGATTGCATATACTGGACAAACCCTAGAAGAAGTCAAGGGAAGGGGATGGCTAAATGCCTTGCATCCTGATGATCTCCCTCACACTACTAAAGTTTGGCAAAAAGCAGTGGAAACTAAGAGTTTATATAAGACCGAATACCGCATTCGTGGCGCTGATGGTATTTACCGTTATTTTGCTGTTCAAGGAGTCCCTATTTTCGCCAAAGATGGTAGTGTGAAAGAATGGATTGGCACTTGCACTGATATTGATGCGCGCAGACGTGCTGAAAATAAACTGCGTGAAAAATCTCAGCAGTTGGAGCAAACTTTACAGGAACTGCAAACTATGCAACTGCAACTGGTGCAGAATGAAAAAATGTCAGCTTTAGGAAATTTAGTGGCAGGTGTTGCCCATGAAATTAACAATCCCGTGGGCTGTATTAAGTGCAATATTCCCCCGGTGATTAATTATATTAAAGACTTGTTGGGTTTGATTGATTTATACCAAGAAAAATATTCTGTGACTGATGATGAGATTCAAGATAAAATAGAATCCATAGAACTGGATTATATCCGAGAAGATTTGCCCAAATTAATTAGAGCAATGCGGGAGGCAGTCGGACGCATTCAAGATCTAAGTGTAAGTTTAAGAACTTTCTCCCGCGCCGATACTGATCGCCCGGTTGCTTGCCATATTCACGATGGCATTGATAGTACATTGATGATTCTGAAGCATCGCCTAAAAGCTAACCAGATGCGCCCAGAAATTCAAGTAATTAAGGAATACGGTAATCTACCCCATATTAAGTGTTATGCTGGACAGTTAAATCAGGTATTTATGAATATTTTAAGTAATGCTATTGATGCTTTAGATGAATCAAATAAAGGGCGAGATTATGGGGAAATTAATAATCATATTTTGGTAAAAACTGAGTTATCTGGTGACGGCAACTATGCCAGGATTCGGATTAAAGATAATGGCGTGGGTATCAGTGATGATGTCAAATTTAAAATATTTGAGCATTTATTTACTACCAAAAATGTGGGTAAAGGTACGGGTTTAGGATTAGCGATCGCTAGACAAATTGTGGTTGATAAACACTCAGGTATGCTAGAAGTAAATTCAACTTTAGGTGAGGGTACAGAATTTGTGATTTCTATTCCTTGTTAATCGTGTCAGATGGTTAATGATTGCCAATATTAGGTTCCTATATCAGACATATTTTCCCATGAAATTAAAGCAAAAAATCGCGGCTACCTATATTGCCACCCTAGGAATTGCTATCACCGGAACTACTATCGGTTTACTGGTAGGTAATTACTATGAAAAACCGGCTATAATCAACCGGGATGCTGTAGTTAACCAATACGCACTGCTCAACCATTTACAAGTTAAGATATTATACAACCGACCTAGTAAACAACTATCTCCATATCTGTCCGAACCAGAGGGTTTTCGGCAATCTGTTAATGCCTTTATGCAAAGGTTAGATGAAATTGATGATCTGCTAACAGAATATGAACAACTTGATCAAGATAAAAAAACGCCTGAACTGCAATTACTATTTTCTGAATATCAGGAAACTGTGGGGATTTTTGCCGAAAGATTAAACAGATTTGCTACAGCAGTAGAAGGATTAAATTTTGCCGATGACCAAATACAAGCTGCACAGCAAGAGTTAATTGCACTTATCCAAAGCCCAGAATTTGCTAATTTTATCGAATTACCCGACCAGCTAACTGAGGTAACCAATCGTACTAGAAAACAGCTAAAACTGGCAGAATTAGAGTTAGCAAAAGCCCAAAAAATGCGGAATTATATTGCTACCAATAGCCTGCTATTATCAGTGGCGATCGCATCCCTAGCCGGAATGCTTCTCAGTCGAGCGATCGCCCGTCAGGAAATAGCTAACCAAGCTGAACGCGAACGACTACAATTAGCTTTAGAATCTGCAAATATTGCCACTTGGGAATGGAACCCACAAACCCAACAAGTATATTTTGATAGTCGTTGGAAAACCATATTAGGCTACCAAAGTGATGAAATTAAGGATTCCCTAGAATCATGGGAAAGTCGTGTACATCCAGAGGATATAGAGTTAGTTCATGAACAAATCCAAAAACACATCCGAGGTGAAATACCAATTTATGAAAATGAACATCGCCTGCGCTGCAAAGATGGTTCCTATAGATGGAATTTTGCCAGGGGTAAAGTGGTAGAGTGGGATCAACAAGGAAAACCCATCAGGTTTATTGGCATTAATTATGATATTTCCGATCGCCAAGAAGCTGAAAATAAATTGCGTGAGAGTGAGGGAATTTGGCGCACTCTATGTGATGTGACTCCCGCTGCGATCGCCATGTTTGATACCCAGATGCGATACCTAGTCGCTAACCGGGCTTGGTATCAACAATATGGCTTAGAAAATCAAGAAATTATCGGGCGATCGCACTATGAAATTTTCCCCGATATTCCCCAACGTTGGAAAGATATTCATAGCCGTTGTTTAACAGGAGTAACCGAGAAATCAGAAGCCGATTTATGGATGCGTGATGATGGAGGTTCAGACTGGGTATGTTGGGAAATTCGTCCTTGGATTGATGGGAATGGTAACATTGGTGGCTTACTGATGTATACAGAAGTAATTACCGAACGCAAAGCCAATGAAATCACCCTTTCCGAACTTAGTAAACAATTAAAAAAAGCCCAAGAAGTTGCCCATTTAGGTTACTGGTCTTTTGATATTACCACCCAAAAAATTAGTTGGTCGGAAGAAGTTTTTCACATTTTTGGCTTAGACCCCGACCAAGGAGAGCCAAATTTTGAGCAAAATCTCCAACTTTATCACCCCGAAGATCGTGACTTCTTTTTACAGAGAGTTGGTGAAGCTAACCAAGGTATTCCTCAAAACTTTGATGCGCGTATTATCCGTCCTAATGGAGAAATTCGCTATATTAATAGTCGCATTGAATTAGAGTTTAGAGATGGTCAACTGGTGCGGATGTTTGGCATTGTCATAGATATAACCGATCGCCAAACAGAAGAAGCCTTACGTTCTCTACTCACCCGCACTCAACTGTTAAGTCATATTAGCACAGAAATTCGCAATTCCCTCGACTTAGATACAATTTTACAAAATGCAGTTAATGCAATTTTTGCGGAACTCAAAGTAGATATTTGTAGCTTTGGTTGGTATAACCATCATGATGATTCCGGTATATGGGAAGTAGTGACAGAGCAGAAAAAGCCAGGATTTACCAGTTGGCTTGGTCCTTATCAATTGAATGATTTTCCCCGGTTATTTGAAAAAATATTTAGGGAAGAATTTTATAGTTTGGATATTAGGACATCAGAAGACCAAAAAGAAGTAGATTTTTGTCAGGGAATGGGGATTACACTTTATTTAGCCTTACCCATTCATACAGAAAGCAAAATTGGGGCTTTTGAATTAGGTCGTAGCCAGGGAGATGCACCTTGGCAAGATGATGAAATTGACCTCTTAAAAAACATTGCTAATCAAGTTGCGATCGCTATTCAACAAGCCCAACTTTATCAAGAATCCCAAGCCAAAAGCCAAGAAATTGAACGTGCTTACCGAGAACTCCAAGACACCCAAATGCAGTTAATCCAATCAGAAAAAATGTCAAGTTTGGGTCAATTAGTTGCCGGGGTTGCCCATGAAATTAACAACCCGGTTAGTTTTATTTATGGTAACTTAAGCCACACATCCCAATATACGGAAGATTTATTATACCTACTCCAATTATATCAACAATCCTATCCAGAAACTCCCGCCAATATTGCCGATTTTATCGAAGAGATTGATTTAGATTTTATGAAAGAAGATTTACCCCAAATCATTAATTCAATGAAAACCGGAGCCGAGCGCATTCGTGATATTGTCAAATCCCTGCGAACCTTCTCGCGCTTAGACGAAGCCAAATTAAAAGCAGTAGACCTCCATGAAAATTTAGAAAGCACCCTAGTCATTTTACAAAATCGGTTAAATGGTAGAGCCGGAAATCCCCCCATAGAAGTGATTAAAGATTATGGTGATTTGCCAGATTATGAGTGTTATATTGGCTTGTTAAATCAGGTATTTTTGAATGTATTAGCCAATGCCATACAGGCTATTGAGGAGCGACACAATCATCAAACAGACGCTGACTATAGTGGTAAAATCACCATTACTACATCTTTAGATTCACTGGCTATATTCATTGCCATTAAAGATAATGGCATCGGTATGAGTCCAGAAGTTCAAGGCAAAATTTTTAACCCATTTTTCACCACTAAACCCATTGGTCAAGGCACAGGTATGGGATTACCCACCAGCTATCAAATTATCACCCAAAATCACCGAGGCGAGTTAAATTTTACCTCAGTGTTGGGGGAAGGAAGCGAATTTATGATTAAGCTACCCCTGAGTTGAGATAGCCTCTATCAAAAATCTGATATCCCCTTAATCCCCCTCAATCCCCCAGTGAAGACTCTATACTAATCACCATTGCTTATGGAGTTTTCCCTTGAATATCCTATTTATAATTAAAACCCGACAGCGACGCAGCCTGCTGATGCTGTTTATAGCGGGTCTATGTTTCTGGTCTGCCATTACTACATTGCTACCGACCCTCCCCCTGTATATTGCCTATCTGGGGGGGACTAAGCAACAAATAGGCTTAGTTATGGGGGCTTTTGCCCTAGGACTGCTACCCTCCCGCGTCTTCCTGGGTCCCCTAGCAGATAAACGAGGCAGAAAGCTAGTATTGCTGATCGGGACAATAGTCGCGACGGTAGCACCCCTTGGCTATTTATTCGCTGATTCGATGCCGTTAATGGCTTTATTAAGGGCTTTTCATGGCATCAGCATAGCAGCCTTTACCATTGGCTACACAGCCCTAGTCACAGATTTAGCCCCGGAAAACCGTCGCGGGGAAATAGTCGGTTATATGAGTCTGGTAGCCCCCATTGGTATGGCTATTGGTCCAGCTTTAGGCGGTTTTATCCAGGCGGGAATGGGTTATGGTCCTCTGTTTATCAGTGGTACTGTTTTTGGGCTATTATCACTTTTGGCAATTTCTCAGGTATTAGAAGCCTCAAGAAACCCAGAAACCAGCGACCAGTCACAAACAAAGGGATCACCCATAGCTAATTATCTCCAGCGTCTGGGAAGTCCAGCATTGAAAATCCCAGCCTTAGTTCTGTTGATGGTGGGGCTAATTTTCGGCACTTTAGTAACTTTTATCCCGCTATATATCCAAGATTCTGGGCTAAATCTCAATCCGGGGCTATTTTATAGCATGAAAGCGATCGCCAGTTTTGCCGTCCGTCTACCCATGGGTCGCGCCTCTGACCGCTATGGTCGGGGTATTTTTATCACCACAGGTCTGATATGTTATCTAGTTTCGATGTTCATCCTAGCGATCGCCAATAACAATTTTGATGTCTTGCTGGCTGGTTTATTTGAAGGTACAGCCGCAGGAATTACGATTCCGATGATGTTAACCCTAATCGCCGATCGCTGTTTACCCCAGGAAAGAGGCCAATTTTTCTCAATTTGTTTAGGGGGATTTGATTTAGGATTAGCCCTCGCCGGACCGATTTTCGGTTCCATCGCCGATGTGGTAGGATATCGTAACCTATTCACCATCAACACAGGTTTAGCCGCCGTCGCCCTACTATTATTTATCACCCAGTCTAGTCGCAACCTGCGCGAATCTTTCCGATTTGCTGTTGGTCGTGGTAAAGATAGTTATGCCATTAACTGATACTTCCTCAATAGCGAACCCCTGATATAATTATTACGATCAAGGATGAAAACATTGGCAATTTGAGTCACCGTGGAAGACAAACCTCCCATCACCACAGAACCACTACTACCAAAACAGCGCTGGTATATTTTCCCAGAACGCCCCGAAATTGCCCAGAGTCTATCTGAAACCACCGGGGTTCACCCTATTATTGCCCAAATCCTGATCAACCGGGGAATCGAAACCAAAGAACAAGCCGAAGCCTTCCTTAACCCCCAATCCCAAACTCTCCCGGAACCTATGGAGGAGTTCCCAGACTTACCCAAAACTGTCGAATTGCTGCAAAATGCCATTGATAATCAACAAAAAATTGCCATCTGTGGGGACTATGATGCTGATGGGATGACGAGTACAGCCTTATTAATTAGAGCCCTTTCTCAATTAGGCGCAGATATTACATCAGCAATTCCTAGTCGGATGCAAGAAGGCTATGGTATCAATAATCGCATTGTCGAGGAATTTCACGATCAGGGTATCTCGATAATTATCACTGTGGATAATGGTATTTCGGCGATCGCTCCGGTGGCTAGGGCGAAAGAATTGGGGCTAACTGTGATTATCACAGACCACCATGATCTGCCTCCCCAACTCCCTAACGCTGATGCTATTCTCAATCCCAAATTACTGCCAAAAACTTCCCCCTATTATGGCTTGGCTGGAGTTGGTGTGGCTTATATATTAGCCCTATCCTTAGCTAAACTCCGAGGAGAAAGGGACAGTTTGCGCTGGCAGTTATTGGAACTATTTACCCTAGGAACTATCGCTGATATGGCTCCTTTAAATGGAGTTAATCGCCGTTGGGTAAAACGGGGTTTGCAAATTTTGCCGGAGTCGAAAATTGCGGGAGTGCAAGCATTAATTCAAATAGCAGGATTGGCTAACCAACAGCCGAATTTAAACAATTCTACTACTTCGATGAAACCAGAAGATATCGGCTTTCGCCTCGGACCTCGGATTAATGCGATCGGACGCATTGGACATCCCCAGGTGGTGATTGAACTGTTAACTACTGACCACATGGGAACGGCGTTAGAACAGGCGAAAGAGTGCGAAGAAACTAACCTACTACGGAAACAGCTTTGTGCGGATATTGAACAGGAAGCTATTGATTGGTATGAAAATAGTAATATTAACCTTGAACAAGAACGGGTTTTAGTTCCCTGTCACCCAAAATGGCATCATGGAGTTATTGGAATTGTGGCTTCCCGACTGGTGGAACGCTACGGAGTTCCGGTGTTTATTTGTACTTATGAAGATGAGGAAAATCTGCGGGGGTCGGCGCGGGGCATTCCGGAATTTCATGTGTTTGAAGCACTGCAATTTTGTCAAGATCTCCTCGGTAAATTTGGCGGACATAAAGCGGCTGGTGGCTTTTCTTTACCGGCGGCTAATTTGCCTAAGTTTAAACAGCGCTTGAGTGAATTTGCTCATCAATGTCTGCAAGTTGAACATCTCCGACCTTTAATTAATGTTGATGTGAGCATAAATTTGAGAGATATTAACTATAAATTATATGACCAAATTGATAAAATACAACCCTGTGGGATTGAAAATAGTGAGCCAGTTTTTTGGACTCCTAAGCTGCGAATTGTCCATCAAAAAATAGTCGGCAAAAGTCATATTAAACTAACTTTATCTCAAGATTTACCACCGGAAATCACCATGGCTGTTTTACCTACTATATCTGCGATCGCCTGGCGGTGGGCTGATTATTTTCCCCTCCCTTCCCCCCTGGATTTTGCTTATAAATTACGGAAAAATACCTGGAATAATCAAACGGCGATCGAGTTGGAAATTGTGGGTGTGCGACTTCCGGAAACCTGTGTTCCTCTAAATCGCCGCCTGGCTGAATTTAATTATTGCGATCGGACTTACAAGTGTAATATTACTCCTATTGGAGACAACTGGGAATTAAGAATTCGTAACCAAAAGGGAGAGGTTCTAGCTATTCAACCTGGACAAAAAACCGGGTTATTAGGAATTAGTCGATCCGCAGCCAAAACTGTTGATATTTCTCACCCCTTTTTTATGAAATTAATCGAAGCCGCCCAAGCCGCCCTGGGTGTTAAATTACCCTTTTTAAATAATTAACTACCTGAAATCAAGGAATCCTGTAGGGTCGGGTTCCAGTGTCACAAATTACCACCACCAACATTACTCAACTCGCCCCACCCAACCAGATAGTTAATTATCAGTTGATAACTATTCAAGCAGAGATTATATTATTATGCTATACCAAAAGTAGCGATAGCATTGATGTCAATTGATGAATCATAACACTATGACCCAGAATCCACTTTTAATCGGAAAAGGACTTCCCCCCTTTGCAGATATTACTACAGATAATGTAGTCCCAGGAATCACCCAACTTTTAGAGGAACTAGAAACCACCCTTAGTAAATTAGAAGAAAACGCCGAACCCACCTGGTCAGGATTAGTTGAACCTCTCCAGGAACTCCAAGAACGTCTGGTTTGGAGTTGGGGTATAATTAATCATCTGATGGGTGTTAAAAATAGCCCAGAACTGCGAGAAGCCCATCAAACAGTACAGCCCCAAGTGGTTCAATTTATCAACCGTCTGAACCAAAGCCAACCCCTATACAAGGCATTTAAAGCGTTAGCAGATTCACCCGATTGGGAATCCCTAGAACCTGCTCAAAAACGGATTGTAGAAGCCACCATTAGAGATGCTGAATTGTCTGGGGTAGGATTAACCGGAGAAATATGCGATCGCTTTAACGCTATTCAACTAGAATTAGCCGAACTAGCTACCCAATTTTCTAACCAAGTTATTGACGCAACCAAAGCCTTTAGCCTCACCCTAACCACCCCAGAAGAAATAGACGGCTTACCCCCCAGCTTACTCAGTCTAGCAGCCCAAGCAGCCAGAGAAGCCGGAGAAGAAAACGCCACCCCAGAAAACGGACCCTGGCGAATTACCCTAGACTTTCCCAGTTTTGGACCGTTTCTTAAATATAGCACCCGCCGAGATTTACGCGAAACCGTATATCGCGCTTATATCAGTCGCGCCTCCGAGGGAGAACTCAACAATTTTCCCTTAATTGAACGCATTTTAAAACTGCGTAAAGAGAAAGCAGAAATTCTCGGTTTTTCCAGTTACGCAGAACTGAGTTTAGCCAGTAAAATGGCTCCCGATGTCGCCGCCGTTGAACAACTCCTAGAAGAACTGCGAACAGTTAGCTATGACGCAGGAGTTCAGGAATTTGAAGAACTCAAAGTCTATGCTAAATCCCAAGGGGAAACAGGCGACCTGAAACATTGGGATATTAGCTTTTGGTCGGAACGCCAAAGGTCAGACAAATTTTCCTATACAGATGAAGAACTGCGCCCCTATTTTCCCCTAAATCAAGTTCTGGATGGCTTGTTTGGACTGGTGCAGCGTATCTTTAATATTACCATTACGCCCGCTGATGGTTTAGCCCCAATTTGGCATCCTGATGTCCGCTATTTTCAAGTAGCTGATGAACAGGAAAATGCGATCGCCTATTTTTACCTAGACCCCTACAGTCGTCCCGCCGAAAAACGAGGCGGCGCTTGGATGGCTGACTGCATTAACCGCGCCAAAATCATCGAAGATGGTATCACTAAAATTCGCCTTCCCGTCGCCTATTTACAATGCAATCAGACCCCACCTGTAGACGGAAAACCGAGTTTAATGACCTTCTCCGAGGTAGAAACCCTATTCCACGAATTTGGTCATGGTTTACAACATATGCTGACCACCGTGGATTATCCTGGCGCATCTGGTATTAATAATGTAGAGTGGGATGCCGTGGAATTACCCAGCCAATTTATGGAAAACTGGTGTTATGATCGCTCTACATTATTTGGGATGGCTAAACATTACGAAACCGGGGAAACTCTCCCAGAACACTATTACCAAAAAATACTTGCCTCCCGCAATTATATGAGTGGTACAGCCATGTTACGACAAATTCATTTTTCCTTGGTCGATTTGGAATTACACCACCGTTACCAACCCGGAGGTAAAGAAACTGTCAATGATGTGCGTCAACGTCTTGCTGCTGAAACCACCGTTTTACCACCTCTTCCAGAAGACGCATTTTTATGTAGTTTCGGTCATATTTTTGCCGGAGGATATGCCGCCGGATATTACAGCTACAAATGGGCGGAAGTTCTCAGCGCCGACGCTTTTGCCGCCTTTGAGGAAGCTGGATTAGATAATGATTCCGCCGTGGTTTCTATTGGGGAAAAATTCCGCCATACCGTATTAGCCCTAGGCGGCAGTTTGCACCCTATGGAGGTGTTTAAATCTTTCCGAGGACGAGAACCTAGTACCAAACCATTACTGATTCATTCGGGGTTAGTTCCAGCTCTTAGAGCTTAGTCTCAGGGAAAATTGGTGCGTCAGATACCTATGACGCACCTCCCGAACAACTGAACACTAACAATATCTATAGGGCTGTATTTTCCTGGTAAATAGACCCATCTGGCATAATTGTCCCCTCTAAAATAACACCCCGCACATTAGCATTAACTAAATTAGCCCCTTCCAAGTTAGCATGACTCAGATTAGTAGGTTTTTGAAATTCTCGGAAAGAAAAACTATGCAGGTCAGCTTCCCTCAAATTACTATCAGCTAAGTTAGCATATTCTAAGTTAGCACTTTGTAAACTAGCCTGCTGTAAATCAGCACCAATTAGGTTAGCACCCCAGAGTATAGCTTCGATTAAATTAGCACTTTGTAGATAAGCGCCCTGTAAATTAGCTAAGGTTAAATTAGCTTTTAATAGTTCCGAATTATTGAGATTAGCACTCATCAAATTAGCATGATTTAGGTCAGCTTCAAAAAGTTTGGCTCCCTGTAAATTAGCTCCCTGTAATTTGGCTCCACCTAGTCGCGCTTTCTGTAATATAGCATTTTGTAAATTGGCTCCTTGTAAATTTGCCCTAGTTAGGTTAGCGCCAGTTAGATCAAGTTCTCGGAGATCAGCACCCTGTAGATCACACACTTTCCACAAAAATGAGACACAGATATTTTGTTTAAGTAAGCGATCGCGATCGGATAAATTGGCAGCATTAACCGGGGTCATCAATCCCCAGCCAAGTGCAATACAGAGTACAATCGATATTGCCAATTTGAGCATTTTAATTAATTATCCTTCCCATTAAATAGCTCATCACATTTTATGATAACCTTTATATGTATAACATAACCGGAAGTGCGATCGCCATAATTATCATAATTATTAATAAACTCAGAGGGGTTATGATTAAGGAAAGCTAAATTTCAGGTGTCTATACTAATGTCAAACCAAACATCCCCTAGTTGCAACTCTTCAAACTCCTTTGAATCCGAGGTTTCCCCATGGTTAACCCCCCTCACTTACTGGCTGATGGGTCGAATTTTCATGCCTCTATATTTTCAACAAATTGAAGTAGAGGGTCAAGAGTATATTCCACGGGAAGGACCGGTAATTTTAGCCCCCACCCACCGTTCGCGATGGGACCCCCTGATCTTAGGCTACGTTGCTGGAAGGTCAGTTACGGGGAGGGATTTGCGATACATGGTTTTATGGGAACAAACCCAAGGACTCCAGGGGTGGTTTGTCAAAAAGTTGGGAGGATTTCCCGTTAATCGCGAAAATCCAGGAACCGCCAGCATTAGATATAGTGTCGAACTTCTCCAAAATCAGGAAATGTTGGTACTGTTTCCAGAGGGACATATTTTTCAAGATAATCAAATTCACCCGATTAAATCAGGTGTAGCCAGAATTGCACTACAAGCGATCGCCAATCAACCCGATTTCAAGTTACCAATTATTCCCATCGCCATTTGTTATGATCGACAACCTCCCATTTCTAAAGGAACGCGGGTTAAGGTAAACATTGGCGCTCCCATTCCGGTTGACACAGAAGATGGTGAGTCAAAAAAAACAGCCACCAAAAGGATTACAGCTAATTTAGAACAGGCTTTAAAAATACTCTTTTCTGACTCCTTACC